>JAQGHT010000523.1 GCA_028291565.1 Planctomycetaceae bacterium
GTGTTTCCAGTAGCGGTTCACCAGCGCTGGAGCAAAGTACGGATTGTCTTTGGCTGCCATCCAGTCCACCAGCGCCTCACGCGGATCGTCATCCGGAGTCAACACGATCGGCTTTCCACCGAGGCCCGTCGGCGGAATCGCGATGCCGGATTTAGGATGTTTGGCCGCGGCTACGCCGCGCTCGTGATAAATCCGCTCGACATTCGACTGATAGCCCTTCCCAAATTTGCGACCCACTCGCGAGAAGAAGGCCGAAAAGCCGAAGTAGTCCTGCTGACTCCAACGATCGAAGGGATGATGATGACAGCGGGCACATTGAACCCGCAGACCCAGGAAGATTTGAGCCGTATTTTCCACTTGATCGGTGGTCTCTTTCACCTGCCGCCACCAGTTCACCGGCGGATCATCTTCCAGATCCCCTGACGCGCACAGAATGTCTCGGACAATCTGATCGTACGGTTTGTTCACATATAATTGCTCGCGCATCCAATCGTGCAGGGACATCGTGCCGCGCGCATCAACGGTTCCGGATCGTTTCGAACGTAACAACAACACCCATTTCCGAGCAAAATAGTCGGCGTGGTCGGTGCTTGCCAACAGCGTATCGATCAATGTGTCCCGCTTTTTCAAATCGCTCTCGGTCAGGAATTGCTCAGCTTCCGTCACGGTCGGCAAACGCCCCGCGATATCGATCGTCACCCGGCGCAGAAAAGTGGCGTCGTCACACAGATTCGAAGGAGGCAATCCCAGTGACTTGAGTCTTTTAAAAACCAGTTCATCGATCACATTTCGAGGTTCGGGCAAATGCTCAACGGGTGCCCCCAGAGGAATACTTCCCTGAAAAACTGCGACTTCGCCGTGATAACGAGCCATAATGGCGACGCCACCCGTTTGGTCAAACGTATTCACCAACCCACTGCCACTGACTTTTGCCAGGTCCTTATTGTTTGGTTCAAACTGAGCCATGCTGGTCACATCTTCGGTCGCTCCATTCGAATAATGGGCAACGACCGCGATCTGCTGTTCACCATTCTGCGGCAGGATTCGTTCGGCGGGAAAGACTTCGATGCGGACGACATGCGGATCCGCGGGCGTGTCGAACGGCAAGCCTTGCTGAATCCAGCGGCGCAGGATGCGGTGCGAATGAGAATCACGTGGCACGCGAATCCCACCTCCGTGCGGAGCGGCACCAATTGGCTTTTGTAAGAGCAAACTACGATCCGGCGAACTTGGGAAGACACGCCGTCCCCGTTCTTCTTTCACCAGTCGTTCATAATCTTCCTGAGGATCAAAACCCAGCAGCGAAAGTCCGAAACCATTCTGTCCGCCTGCCTTGCCATGGCAACTGCCGCTGTTGCAACCAAATTTGGTAAGAATCGGCATGATGTGATTGTCGAAGTTCAATGCAGATTCTGACGCGAATTGACTCACAACGACTTGCGTGCTGGCCGACAAACCGTTCGCCGCGCGCACTGTGATTACTCCAGAACCATCAGCTACAGGGACCACGAAGCCTTGGGAATCGATTTGCAGCAGCCCCGTTGGCTGTACGGCATATGTTACAACTCGTGTCAGGTCTCGGGACTGGCCGCTGGAATACTCGCCAGTCACCACTAATTGTTGCCGCGCATCTGGACCGCGAAGCATGAACTCATTTTGCGCGGACCGTCCCGTATCAATTCGCAACGACATCAGTTGACCGGGATCGGCCAAGCCCCTGCCCTGCCCCGCGGGCTGGGTGGGAGGCTCGGCTCCGGAGCCGATTTGAATGTTCGTCAGCAGCAGCATGCCAAGCACGCAGATCAAGTGATTTCTGCAATGGATTGGAAGCATAGGATTCATCTCCGGAAGGCGAGCAACTCTCTGGGGGCTGATTTCGTTCAGGGGGCGGGGGCGACGGGCTTCGGGTGGATGCCGCCTGATTTCCCCTCAGCTTGATCCACAGAAGTTGCCAGATTTTCGAAGAGCCAGTGAGTTTACTCCCACCGCTCGCCAAGTTCTTTGGCAGCCGCTTATGGGGCCTCAATCGTTACTGGAATTTCCTGCGCAATGTTTAAGTATTGACCGTTATAAAGAACAAATGCCTGGATCTTGAAGGTATACGTCCCCGGTTTCGCTGTCGGATAAACATCCATTGACAGCGTTCCTTTGTCCTGGCCTTTGGGGACTGTGATCACCGGAATATTGCCGGCAAATCCCGCAGGGGGGAACACGTTCACCTGCACAGCATCCGCGTATCCATAAAGTCGCGTGATCGCGATCGGCAGTTCGCGTTTCGTCCCAGCCTTGATTTGCACGCCGGTCACGCCGATGTCAAACGACACCGGTGCGGATGTGATTTTCAATGTCAATCGGTTCGATGGCGAGCTGATCTGCACGTCGGTCGGCTTGGACGACTCCTGCAGTTTGGTGACTTCCAGACCGAACGATTGCAGGAATGCCGCACTCGCTTTCGCTTTGGCAAGTGCTTCTGCGGCGGCTTTATCCGCAGCCAATTTGCCCGTGACTGCAGCTTGCGACTTTTCAGTCGCAACTGCCGCGGCCTTGTCGTTAATGGCCTTGGCGTCCGTCGCGGCTTTGAGCTTCTGCCGGGCTTCTTCCAGCAATTGATCCGCAATTCTTTTCGCTGCCAATAACGTCGCATTCACTGGATCCTGCATCAAAGCCGCCTGAGCCGAATTGGCTTTTGTCTGTGCTTCGTTCACGTTAGCCTGCGCCGTCGCGAGTGCTTTTTCGGCGGCTTTCAAATCTTCTACCGCTTTCAGTCGAGCAGTTTCGCTTTCCAATCGCAGTTTCTCAGCGGCGCCCTGTGCTTCGATTGCCGCCTTATTTCGTGCGTCATCCTCGGCGACGATCTTTTCAACCACGATCTTGCGATCTTGCGCCGCCTTCAATGCCGCCGGATTGCGGGCGTAGGAAACCGTTCCCATGCCACTCAGGAAAATGGTATAGGTGCCGACCGGCGCGGGGTTCGGAACCGTCAACGTCAGTTCTACCGAGTTCTGGTCAGCCTTGATTTCGGTGGGCAGGTGAAACTTGGGCTGAGCATGCATCGGATTCCCGGGAATCGGCGGCACGCCATGCGCGGTGAGCACCAGGCTGCCTTTGAAATTGCCTCGGCGCAAAACATTGACGGGGAGTTTGACTGTTCCCAATCGCGACGTCTCCAACATCAGATCCGGCGCAATCGACAAGTCATAGGGCGCGGTCTCGAGAGCACTCACAGCAACCGGCAGTGAATCGGTCAGACGCGAGCGAGAATAGGTCACACCGGTCAGCTGATCCGCCCAAATCATGGAGGCGCTGCGGGCCGTGCGAATCACTTCGACCGCACCAACTCGAGCCTTACCAGTGACCTTGGCGAGCGCCATGGAAGTCGGTGCGTCGTCGGCGGCATGCAACACCAACGTGGTCGAAATCATCCCGGGTGCAATGATCACCGGAGCACTCGTCACGCCTGCTGGCAAATTCTCCACAGTCACTTGAATTTCGCCGTCAAACCCATCGCGCCGGTAAGCGTAGACTTCGATCAATTCAGCGCCGCCGCGCCGCAACAACGGAGACCAGACGGTACGCTGGCTCCCTTCCAAAGGTGCATTGGTGGGCGGACGGGGCACAGCGACAAGACGAAAGTCCGGTTGAGGTGGCCGGATCGATAATCGATACACCGCTTGTGGGCGGTCCTGCGCCGTACGGGCCAGATCACGTACAAGGACTCGGTATTTCCCAGTTTCGGGTGCCACAAAGCGATACCGCGGATCATGTGTCGCCGTACTATACATGATCCCGCCCAGGAACGACCAATGAACGTCGGCGCTATTTCCGATCTCATCATCGACACTGGCCAAGTCAAGCGCCTGTTCGACTCCTTGAGCATCGAGTTTGACCTGTTGCACCAGGAGGGACGGATCCGTTGACAATCCAAGCCGCTGGGAAAAGACTTCAATCGACAGAACTTCGCCCTGCTTCGCCTCGAACAGCACCCAATCACGGTCACCGCGCGGATAGAACTGGCCGACATATTCACACGGCAACTTGAGCAGCGGTGCCTGGGCCGGATTGTTATTCGGTTCCTGTTCCGCAACGACCGGCGCCCCTGCCATACTCAGCAACACCGGATTCGAAAATCCCTGCGGAGAATTCATCCGATAGGAAATGCCGTCCATGAAGGATTCGGATGATTCGACGAGCAGGCCCTTGCCTATTTCTTGCGCCTTGTCTGCCGGCAGCGCGATATTGACCGTCAGCATGTCCAACACCTGACCACCGATACGCATGCCCGGAGCCGGTTTTCCCCCTGGCAGATTCCGACCATAGACTGTGTACTGGCCTTGAGAACCGGGCAACCCCGCGGGGGGAAATATAAAATCCAGATAGGGCGCTGTATTGATGGTCAGACGGTAAAAACATTCGCCCTGGACCGTGTAATATCCGTACACATGGTCGAACAGTGCGATCACGTATTCGCCATCCGCCGGGACTGTGAAATCCAGCATCGGATCACGGCGATTCTGATTCCGGCTGCGATCCAGTTCTTTGCCGGCGGAATTGTAAAGCACGAGCGTGCCGTCGAGTCGCGAGTCGATTCGAAAAGCCCGGCAATCAATGATCACTCGCTGTCCCTGCCTGGCAGAGAACTTGAAATAATCGAGGACCGCTCCATCCGAAACGCCATTGATCGTCGTTCCAAGAGGAACAGCAGTCGCCTGTTTCAGAGAATTGTTGGGTTCCGTCTCAGTCAATTCGGGTTGAGACCCCACCATGAACGCGCGCGGATTCGAAATGCCATATCGCCCCATCACACGGCCTTGGTAGATTCCGGGAGCGACCTCGGGCTTGATTGTGACAGTGAACGCACCCGGCACGGGTTGTGGCCCAGTCTGTCCCAATCCAGGTTCGCCGAGTTTCACAACGCTCGTGATACCAGGATCATCGAATTGCAACTGGGTTGCGTCGTCCAGATCGTCACCTCGCACGGTGACATCAAAAGTCGTGCCGAGCTGGCCACCAGCCGGGAAGATCCAACCCAATCGTGCGTCCGGTAATGAAGGAGGTAGTGGCAGTTGTGCCACTGCCGGCAGCGACATTCCCAGGACGATCGTGCAGGCGATCAAGATCCGAGCCATAAATCGAAATCGAGGCATGGGTTTCTGATACTGAAACAGACGAATCACGGGAGCGGCCTCGGAAATCTGATACCGCGCACGGTCAAGAATGAGACGTTTGATCGCGGGGATAGGTATTGAAAATGACTCATTCGTGGCCGCGAACAATATAAAAAGGTCAGAGGTCGTGCGGTTCGAAGTTCAGGTTCTCCGCAAACGCGGGAAGCATGAACCACCCGACCCCAGACTTTGAACGAGGGCGACAACTATCCGCCTAAGCCGATACGAGCTCGCGAATCGGTTCTCCTGACGGCAAGATTGCCATCGGCCGGCCGATCGAGTCGTTAAAACAGTGCTCGTAGTCGATCCCCAGGAAACGATATACAGTAGCCCACAAATCGCACGGCGTCAGCGGGCGATCCACTGGATGGTCGGCCTTCGGATCGGTGGCCCCGATTACTTGCCCCATTTTTAATCCACCGCCGGAAACGAGAACGGACATCGCGGCACAATGGTGGCCGCGTCCTGGACGGCCAGGCATGCCGTATTCAACGAACGGAGTTCGGCCGAACTCTCCCGTGACGACTAACAAGACCTTCTTGTCCAGGCCCCGTGCATGGATGTCTTCCACTAGAGCCGAAATCGCCTGATCGTAATGCGGCATCTTCCAGCGGCAATCGGTGAAATGATTCGAGTTCACCGAGTGCGTATCCCATGTCGGTGTCGTATCCGGCGGGGATGTCTTTCCAGGTTCCGGGTTATTCATTTCGACAGTCACAAAGCTGCTGCCCGCTTCGACCAGCCGTCGTGCCAGCAAAGCTCGCTGCCCCCAGGCATGCCGACCGTACAAGTCGCGCACACGATCGTCTTCCTTTGACAGATCGAAGGCATTGCGGGTCTTGTCACTGGCCAGCATATCGACCGCCAACTGGCTGAATTTATCCATGGCCGCCATACTGCCGCTGCTGTCAAGTTCGCGGCGCATGTCATCGAAGCCGCGCAATAAAGCGAGTCGATCGTCCAGGCGCCCTTCCATCTCCCGCGCCAGCGACAGATTCTGGACCTTGAATTCGGGAGTGGCGAAATTAGCACCAATCTGAAACGGAGTATAACCAGGTCCCAGATAGGCTCCCTGGTGGAAGTTAATCATCGTTCCTTCATCGGTGAATATCGAGTAATTCGGTACGCCGACAAACCGATGATCGCGCATCTTTGAGACCACCGACCCCACGGCCGGATACATATTGACCACATCCCCGTCGCCCCGCAGTGGAGGCCGAGACGTCAGCATCTGCTGGGTTCCCCCGCCATGCTGAATGTACTGATGGCTGATCGAGCGAATGATGCTAAAGCGATC
>JAQGHT010000540.1 GCA_028291565.1 Planctomycetaceae bacterium
AGTCCGTCCGCAAATCAGCCCCCGCCGCCAGGACAGCCGGAGAAATCTCACCTGGTTCCGTGACGTGCAGCAACGGACACGGTTTCGGGTTTCGCTGGCAAAACACCAAAAAATCTTGAGCCAGCGACTTTGGCAAAATGACCAGATTGGCCTGGGTGAATCCTGACGCAAGTCCGGAAGTCTGACCGGTCAAATGCTTTTCGCGGCAAGCCTGACGAACGTCAAAACCCGTCCGCAAATGCGTTAGATCCGCCATCATCTTCCCTGATTCTATTTCAAATAGGCTTTCCGCTGACGGGCAATGCTGTGCAACGCGGGCTTAACTTCACCGTTGGTATTGATCAAACCGGCGTGCGGAAAAATATGTGGTGACGCGTCGCTGAGGTGATTCCAGAAGACGCCGGTCACTGCCGGTTTGGCAATAATCAACGGCAAATACAAATCGATCCACTCGGCTTGAGCGGCTTCCGTCCAGCCATGTTTCCAATTTGGCGTGCCGATTTCCAGATCGGAATTACTGAGTGGATCGAGTCCGCTGGCCGACGGGTACGCGAGCGTCACATGGAGCGGCAACCCTAAAGTGCTCCATTGATCGATCAAGCGAGAAAAATCGAGCAGGTCGCGGGATGCGGAGCCGCGCGGCGAGTAGCCCACTGCAATTTCCAGATTGATCCCTGATAATCCCAAGCCAGCCCGAATTAAGCCGTCAGCGAACTGCATCGGCGACAATCGATGTTGTCCGCGCGCCTGGTACTCTGCCCAGGGCTGATCGATGCGAATGAATAATTGGGCCTCTTCATCAACTTGTCTGGCGATCTCCAGTGCTTTGGCGACCAGACCGAGACGATTCTCTTCTGAAATCGCCATTCCGCCGCCGCTATTTCCACGGGCGGCCACTTCCCAGATGCGAACTCGACCCTGATAACGGCGAATCGCGGTCTCTACAAAATCACAGACGAAACTTTGCAGATTCCAAATGTCGTTCTCCCACTGCATCAGCCATTCGGGCATTCCCTGCGGGGCAAGATCAAGCAGGGGGCCGCCTCGAACCACCATCCGGTGATCCTCGCACCAATCGACTTGGGCATCGAATAATTCCCAGTGATATTCTCCTTCGACGGGCTCGATATTCCGCCATTTCACAGATACCGCACCCGAATTGAAGGTCTCCAGATAAGGTGCTTGCCAGGGGCCTTCCATCTCATTGGGAAGATAACATCCAACGAGCGTTGGAATTTGAGCGTAGCGGCGATGCCGGATTGCAAGGCTTTGCTGGCCATAGGCTTGTGTCAAAGTTTCAGCCGCTTGAAACGCTTTGACGAGAGCTCTGTCGGCGAATTGAGCACACGCCAGTTCATTTTCCTGGCACCCCACTGCTTTGGCGAACAGCGTGTGAGCCTCGGCCTGCTCGGCCGCGTACGCTGGAGGAATCTGCATTCCCGCCGCTTCCCAATTTGCCAGCTGGTTACGGAGTTGCACAATCTTCCCCCGCGCCAACTCCAGCGGCAATAAATACGGAGTCTGTCGTTCGGGAAGAGAGGCTGTGCTGATCACCGGTCTGCCAAAACCTTGCACCGGCCAAGGTACATGAAGTTTTCCGGTTTCAGAAACTTGCCGGCGACAAATCAGCATCGAGCCATCAAGCTCAACCCGCGTCGTGTGGACGGATTGATCGAAGCCACAGACATAAGCGCGATACGCTTCGGGCCAAGACTCGACTCTCGACGCCGGTTGGATCAGGAATCGCATGACTCCCATAGTTGATTCCTAATCCGTTCTCAATATTCCACTGCTCAGTAATTCTGCGATGCCTGTTAACAATCTTCGACGATTTCATGCCACTGAGTTTGCCTCAGTACTTCCCGCATTGGGACACGCTACCAACCCAATGTTCGTCTAATGCTGTCCAATACTTCACCTCAACCAACGACAATTCTCACAGATTGGTCTGCCGACCCTTCTGATATCGCTTTCTTCAGACTAATCATTGATTCTATGCGTCCTCGCGTTGAGGTTCAAGAAGCGGCCGATATCATTGAGCCGTATTCCAATTGGATGTGTCGAAAAGTGGCCGGCGCCGTGGGCGTCGAGATTTGTGTCCATTTCATTTGTATCCAATTCAAATGTAGCACGACATCGCCGACGTCGAGACCATTTGATGGATTCCAATTTGCTGTCACTCAGGTCCAAATTCCTTTGCACGGGCTTTTCATGTCGATTGTTCCTCTTTTAACGACAAACCTACCTGGGCTCACCCCGAAGTCCGGAAAAGTTCGCGACATTTACGATTTTGGCGATCGTCTGCTGTTTATCGCGACGGATCGCATCAGTGCATTTGATTGGGTCTTGCCAAATGGCATTCCCGACAAAGGTCGCGTCCTGACCCAGATCAGTCGATTCTGGTTTGGACGAATTCATGTCCCGAACCATTTGCTGAGTATGGATCTCGATGATCTCGATTTGCCGGCCGGGATTAACCGTGAAGAGTTGATCGGACGCAGTATGGTCGTCCGCAAAACCAAAGTATTTCCCGTTGAATGTGTTGTGCGAGGTTATCTTTCCGGCTCGGGGTGGAAGGAATACTGCGCATCGGGCAAGGTTTGCGGAATCCCTTTGCCTGCGGGTCTCCGTGAAAGCGAAATGTTGCCAGAACCGATTTTCACGCCGGCCACGAAGGCCGAAAGTGGCCACGACATCAATATTTCGTTTGAGCAAATGGTAGAAATCGTCGGAGCGGACACCGCCGAGGAATTGCGCCGTCTGAGCTTGCATATTTATGAAACTGCGGCAGATTTCGCGCGGCTGCGTGGCATCATCATTGCCGACACAAAATTCGAATTCGGACAAATTGACAACCAGATCTATTTGATCGACGAAGTTTTGACCCCGGACAGTTCGAGGTTCTGGCCAGCCAATCTTTACGCGGCAGGTCGCGGTCAGGCCTCATTTGATAAGCAGTTTGTTCGCGACTGGCTGGAAACCACGGGTTGGGATAAGAACAGTCCTCCCCCGGAAATTCCGGCCGAGATCGTCGAAAAGACGCGTGACAAGTACATTGAAGCCTATGAGATTCTCACGGATGATACTTTTCCGTGGCTATAGAAAATGCGCAGTCGAAAGTGAAACGTTGATAAATAATCTGGCGAGCGGTGGGTGTCAGCCCACTGGTTCTGCGATATTTTGTCTGCGTCAAAGGCCTTAGAAGCTGCCAAAATACCTGTAGGCGAGTCTCTCCGAGGCTCGCAGTCAAAGTGGTTTGCCGTCCAGGCATACCCTTCGACGAACCGGTTGTTTGGCAGATTCTTAATGTGAGCCGTACGAACCCCCAAAACGTGCGGCACACTCGAGTTGTTCGTGGCAAAAATTCGGGAATTGCGTTGCCCTATTGAAGCACGCATCAGGTACGGAATTCGGGGAACCGGTGGGCTGACACCCACCGCTCGCCTTAGTCGCTTTTGAAACGAAACGAATATGCTCAGGATGTTGACGGCCGGTGAGTCACACGGCAAATCGCTACTCGCCATTCTCGACGGCTTTCCGGCCGGTATGAAGGTTGACACGGATGCGATCAATGTGGAATTAAAACGCCGGCAAGGTGGTTATGGCCGGGGCGGACGGATGAAACTGGAAGTCGATGAAGTCGACATCCAATCTGGCATCTGGCAAGGAGTAACTCTTGGCAGTCCAATCACTCTGGCCGTGATTAATCGGGACTACAAACTGGAACGCCTGAAGGATGTCGAACGCCCGCGACCAGGGCATGGCGACCTCTCCGGCGCCATGAAATATTTGGGATCCGTGCGCGCGATCCTGGAGCGCGCGAGTGCTCGAGAAACTGCAGTACGTGTTGCCGCGGGGGCTCTCGCGCAGCAATTGCTGAGTTTATTCGGGATTTCGGTCTTTGGTTACGTTCTGGAACTTGAGAAGATCAAGACAACCCCCAGCGTGGGAACGTATTCCGAACTGAAAGCAATCCGCGACGCCAGCCCAATGTACACGCTGGATCCGGTCGCAGACAAAGAGATTGTTGCTCGAGTGGACCAGGCGACGCAGGATGGGGACACTCTGGGCGGCATTATTGAAGTGCGGGTTGATGGACTGCCCTTCGGCTTAGGCAGCCATGCTCAATGGGATCGGAAACTGGATGGCCTGCTGGCGCAAGCCGTGATGAGCATCCAGGCGATCAAAGGTGTGGAAATCGGACTGGGTTTTGAAGCAGCCCGGCGGCCGGGCTCGATGGTTCACGATCCAATCCACTTTGACGCCTCGAGAAAGTTTGAACCGTCGTTGGGATATACGCGACCGACAAACAATGCCGGGGGGTTGGAGGCCGGGATGACGAATGGTCAGCCGCTGGTCGTGCGGGCGGCGAAAAAGCCCATCAGCACTTTGCGCAAGCCTTTGGATTCAATTAGCTTAAAAACCAAAGAACCGGAAAATGCGGCATACGAGAGAAGCGACGTGTGCGCGCTCGCGGCGGCCAGCGTTATTGTCGAAACAGTTGTTGCATTAACCGTGGCACAAAGTTTTCTTGAGAAATTTGGCAACGATAGTATTCTGGAAATTCAGTCCCGATATACCGGATATCTGGAATTGGCAAGGCAGCGATAATCGGGCAGCGTGACATCGAACAACGTCATAATTCAGGGCACCATTCATCCTGTTAGAATGAGAGATTATGGCACGATTCAAGTCGTCAAACTCAGCAAGCGGTGCAGCCAGCAAGGATTCCAAACTGATGGTTTCCGTCATTGACAATGACGCCGAAACCCGTGAGTCGCTGAAATTCCTGCTGGAATCGAAAGAAATCCCCGTTTCGACCTTCTCCTCGGCTGATGAGTTCCTCAAGAACTGGAAACCGGAGCGAACCGGGTGTGTCGTCGTGGATGTCCGCATGCCGGGAATGACGGGTTGCGATTTGCAAATCGAACTGAATCGATTGAAGCAAAACGTGCCACTGATTCTGATGACCGGGTATGGTGATATTCAGTTGGCCGTGGAAGCGATGAAGCGTGGCGCACTCCACTTTTTTGAAAAGCCCATGGAATACCCGGAACTTCTGGGAATGATCGAAAAGGGCCTGGCTCTGAACACTGCGGCACGCATTGAGGCGGCCGAGCAAAAAGAATTTGAAGATCGCTATTCAAAACTTTCCCCTAAAGAATGTGTGATCGCCGAACTGGTCGCCGAGGGACTCACCAGCCACGAAATCGCAGAACGTTTGAACATTGTCGCGGGAACCGTCGACCTGCATCGTAGCCGAATCTACGAAAAGCTGGAGTGCCGCAACGTTGCCGATCTGGTGCGGATGCTGGTGACGGGACGAGTGACACGCACGCCGCCGAACGGAAAAAAGTAAGGAACTTCTCATGTCCGCACATTGCGCTTTTACAGCGTCTCAAATCGCCGACTTTCACCGTGATGGATTTGTGATAGTAGAAGGGTTGCTGAATGCCGACGAAGTCGGCTTGCTCGGGAAGATCGCGCGCGCTGATCATCAAATGCAACAGTCCGCGGCCAGCCGGGCAGATGGTGAAGGTGGTGCAATCAGATTAGTCGTCGAAAACACAGTCACAGATGACATCTACGGAGCCATTGTCCGGTCTCAGCGGATTGTGCAACCGATGGAACAGGTGTTGGCGGACGAAGTCTATCATTACCATCACAAGATGATTCTCAAAGAAGCTCTCACCGGTGGTGCCTGGGCTTGGCATCAGGATTACGGCTATTGGTACAACAATGGTTGTCTGTTCCCTGACATGGCCAGTTGCCTGATCGCAGTCGATCGAGCTACCCGGGAAAATGGTTGCCTGCAGGTTCTGAAAGGTTCACACCTGATGGGGCGCCTGGAACATGGCAAAGTGGGAGATCAAACCGGCGCGGATCCCGAACGTGTCGCCGCCGCATGCCAACGAATGGAACTCGTCTATTGTGAAATGGAGCCCGGTTCAGCCGTATTTTTCCACGGGAATCTTCTACACCGCTCGGATCAGAACAAGAGCCCCAATCCTCGCTGGGCTCTGATTTGCTGCTATAACTCAAAGCACAATGATCCCTATAAAGAATCGAAGCATCCACGTTATACGCCATTGGAAAAGCTGGCGGACGAAAAGGTCCTGGAAATCGCCCAAAGAGATTGGGCTCGGTCGAATTGATTTTGGGATTGTCTGAGTGAAATCGATTCAATGCTTGTGGTCGACGTGTTTCACCACATGCCGCCATCCTGACAGGATGCTCCGCCGCGACACCGGCCTCATTTACTTCTGAGCTGCCTTCAGAACTGGGATCAATTCCTCAGCACAGATTCGAATCCCCTTTGCTGACAGATGCTGGTCGTCTTGTTGGTACAACGAAAGTTGATCCGTTGACGTCAGAAACCCAGGCGTGGGATCGACGAGCTGGATTGATTCCGCGTCGCAAATTGTCTGAAAATAATGGTTGAAGGAGAGCGGATCGATGTCACCCGCCTCGTAACCCGACGTGAGCAACTCGCTTTTCTTCGCCTGAAATTCGTTAAGGATGATCTGCTCGCGGAAGGGGAACAGGCAGATTGTGAGTCGTGGATTCTGCCGCTTCAATTCACGCAGCAGTAGTGGCAGATCGCCAGCATATTTCGAGAAGGGAGCCGGCCACAATTCTCGTCTCAGCAACATCCAGGTCGGCGCAAACAGCTCCAATTGCTCGGACTTCCGGGAAAACAATTGACCCAGTCGGCAGATCTTGGGGTGGTATGTTCGGATCAGCTGGCGACTTAATGGAAGCCGAATCAAGGATTCGGGATACAGATCGGCCCAATCGTCAGCCAGTGTGCGAATCAAGCCATTATCAGCTTGATAGGGTGGTATAAAGCTCTGGCCATAACCTTGAACAGGGAAAGGCGAACGAAAATCTGGAGCGAATTGAACTTTGTCTTGTTCGACATACAAATAGGGCCGCCGGAAAAAATTGGGAGTTTCCAGGGCCGATAGTGTGAAGTCATTGCCAATATTCCAGAGTACGATTCGGCGTTCGATCTCAAACTGTTTGGCCAATTCGGCATATTGGTAATAGTAGTGATTCAGATCAAAACCCGGGACCCCGACATTATAGGTCGGTTCATCGGGTAGCTTTGAATTCAACACGGCCGAAAGCGTCTCGGATTCGGCCAGACCAAATCCAAATACGTTGGAATCACCTTGCAGAATGACGGGCAGCACACGATTTTCAGGGTATTGGAGTGGGTTTCGATGGCCCAGCGCATCTGT
>JAQGHT010000615.1 GCA_028291565.1 Planctomycetaceae bacterium
ATAAGAACTGTCCTCGTGCGGATCGCTTTTGACCAGTTTCAACATCCGTTTTGGATCGGCAAATGTTCTGGACAACGCAACAAACAAAAGATTATCCGTCTTGATTCGCTCGGTCAATTCCAGAATACAATCGACTTCAAACGCGCGAAATTCGCCCAACATGTGTGCAGTTTCGCGACGGATCTCGGGTGTTGATTGCAGGCCACGCAACAACTTACGCGGAGCCAGCAGATCGGGATTCTTTGTCAGGTAACGATAGAGCACGGAACGAGCGACATTGCGCTGATTTAAGCTCGATGAATCATTGACGGCTACCGCCGCGAGCCATCCCATCAAGTCCGGCGTCACCGGCGCATCCGCCAATTGTTGAACGAGCTTTTCCGGGAAATCTGGTTTTTCCCTCAGCTCCTTGACCAGTGCTTCTGCCGACTTTGGCTCGTCGCTCCAACCTGTAGCAGTCAGAAACAAGGCAAAACATGCGCCAAGGACATGGAGTATCTTCTTCTTCCTTTTACAGGCAGCTGTAATTGAAAGACCGGAAATACCTTCGAATCGCGTTTTTGTCGGCAACTGTATTGAGAAAAACCACTTGCAAATCGTCTGTATGGGCATTTGATTAGCACCCTGATCTGGATGTCACGCTCGCTCTCGTTTCTCACCCAGAATAATACCGAATCCTAAACGCGATTGAAATGACGATCATCCTCGATCTTCGGCTGTCGCAACTCGTAACGTACAACAGGGCGCCGGCAATGGATTGGCTGCGGTCTTCAGGCCCGGAAAAAAAGGACATCGCCGCTCTTTGTCTGATGATTCATTGGTCCTTCTTCGGTCGACGACTAAGTGACCTGAGGGTGTGGTGCAGTTGGTTGCGGAGTGGCACTGTTTTGAGCTTCGACAACAGGGAAGACGTGCCACGGCTTTGTCCCGGCGCGCCGGGAGACTCGGCGATCAAACGGTCCCTTGGGACGCCGTCGATTTCAGAGAAATGCCTGATTTGTTTTGAACTCGATCTGCGTTCGGAACGACTGTCATTCCGTGGGGCGGATTCAACTCGGGCCCGTGTTCGTGGGAGCCCCTGCTTAAGGTCGGCGACACGGTCATCTCAAACTCGTGATCCGAACCGCGTCGACCTGAAGCAGTGGCACGGCTTTCGTATTTTCGGAGTCCACGGCAATGCCACACTACCGCCGAACGAACTCGCTTTCGCGAGATTTCCACCAACAACCGGCATCATTTTGACCGCGCTGAGCGCCCGTTTTACGAATCCTCGTTGCGCAGCCAAAGCAACCGCACGTCATTCCCTCACTGCAATGGAACGCTGCTATCCTATTCCTTTTTCTGATTCAGGCGAGGGGTACTTCTTTCGGAAAGCCCTTATCAAATACCTGCCCAGTGAGACCAATAACCGACCCACACACAAATAATCCACCAGCAATATAAGACCAGAAACTTCCCCAAGACTTTGCGATGTTCGTTTCCTCTTCCGCAGCCTTGTCGATTGCAGCACCTGATGCATTTGCATCCTTGCGGTATCGATCCGATTGAGACTCGGTGGCCATTGCGCTATCATGATATTTCTGCACAACAGCTTCTGTCTCTTTTAATGACGGGTTGTCGGGAGTCCGAGAATGCTGTCCTGCCTTTTCGTAACAAATAGAACGCATTGTGGTTAAGGACTCCGTAGACTTTTTTATCTTCTTTTGAAGCACATTCAGGTTTGCAACGGGCTGAGGATGCGATGTCAAGGAATCCGCAAGAATGAGGCGTGATGAACAGTAATTTTCGATGTCCAAAAGGGCATTCAGATACAAATCGCCGGCGTCAATATTGCTCCAGACAATTTCTTGCTCCCGTGGAATCGCTTTCAGAGTCGGGTTCGGAATCCCTTCGAGAAAATGTATCTGATTCTTGAGGATACGGAGTTCCCCCGAAACGAGATTGAGCTGCAAAGCAGTCGTCTGATTCTGTTGTGCAAATTGAATCTGGGCCTTGAGGCTGGCGTGCTGTTCCTTGTAGGAGTTGCCCACTCCCCAACTAAAGAAGACCAGCCAGGCGCCAATCACGGAGATAAGTGCTCCCCATCTCCGTGAGAAATTGATCAATCGTCGGAATTTGCTCATCGTGTTGTCCCTTCCTCCTATGGTAACGATCCTGAACTAAAAACGGATCATATTACCCAAATTGAAATTCTTGTTGCACCTCTCGTCCCGGCAGACCCAAAAACACGTTTCCCTTCGTTGCACGCAAGAAGACGGACGGGTTCCACGTTCAAACATCTGCTTATTGTGTCGGCTTGTTCTTTTGTGAGTTCTCTGAGGAAAATTTCTTTCGTGAAGCATTTCGCCTCTCCGAATACCTTTTTGTTTCTACCAAGCTGCACCTTCATCCGAACGAGATGACTCAACCGTCTCTTGTACAGAGACTCAGGCATCAGGATATAGGAGATAGACCCTTTCAGGAACTTGGCATTGAGTTCCAGCGTCGGAAGGATCTGAATAAAGGCATATGTGACGTGACAAGATCGCTATCTCATCTGGACATGCCTGCAAGTGCAACTGGACTCAGTTGTGCTTTCTTAGGCGTACGAGAAATGCCATGGCGACCGCTAGCAAGTTTCTTGTCAAACCGACCGTCACTCCGTTTTAGCACTGTATCTCGCTCTGTGTGTGGTGGGCTTTTCTGTGTGGCGAAAAGAACGCTCATCGGAAACAATGGATCGAAGAGCGACTACAAGAGCTCATGGGGATCTTCGGAATCCAAGTCTGCGGTTTTTCGATCATCGGTAACCATTTCATGTGCTGTGGCGGCTGGCGGCGCGCAGCGGATCGGCACCCAGTTCGACGGTACCAGTCGGCTGAACTAAGTCGCCGCTCGGCTCAGCGAGAACTCAAATACATCAAGAATCTGGTGGGCCGAGAATCGCCTCTGACTGGTCCCAACGCAGGATAGTGTTGTAGGCCAGTGTGATTCAAAATCTCCCTCGCCTGGCGGGCACTTTGAGCCACGATCTCTCCGAACAAAATTGGCCGCACCGATCAGCATCCGAAGCTCGAACCTCGCTTCTCACCCCAATAGACACGCCCTTCAGTCGAAAATCACTCGATTCGATTCCAAACTTCCAACGGCTCGCAGATCTCAAAATGCGTATCTAATGATTTCTCGTTAGTAAAACGCCCCAAACAATAAGCTAGAGTTGACTACACTTCCGTTGGACTTCAGTCGACAAATACGAGTTACGGACAAACCGCAGCTTTGGTTCACTGGGGCCCAATCGACAATCGGTATCGCAAAGTTCAGCAAAGACAACGAAGACCACCAGGCGGGCGCCGCAATCGATACGGATGCTGGATGGTAAGTCGAAGACCGAGTTGAGGAAGCACCGCCCACCAAGCCCTTCACCACCCGCCTTCAATGCTTTAGCGTTGAGACCAGTTCCTTCGCCGGAATTACACGCCAGTTGATCGGGCTTGAGCGTTCTCCGTTTGCCCGGTGCATAACACAGTTTTTGTGTTCCAAAAATACGTTACGCTGTCGCAGAACAACGAGACGCAATCGGTTTAGAGGTTCCGCCACGCGGCGGCCATCTCTCTCGATTTTCCACTCTGATAACCCGCCACCAAAGTCGGCGCCGCCCGCGTTCGTGCAAGTCGTATTTGTGTACGGTCACCGATTTTCAGTGCCGAAATGTAGGAGCCTCCCGTCGAGGAATAAACCTCGCAGGATTTTGATTCATACTACCTGCGCTCAGCCTAACCCACACGCCACTTTGGCCTTACATCGACGCCATCGGAATTGCGGGCGGTGATTTTTCCGCGTCTAACTAATCACGTTGCAAGCTCGTTGGGAAACTTTCCGTGTAGGTACACCAATAGATGCAAAAGAATTGCATCGAACCAACTGCACGATTGCAAATGAACTGTGAAATCTTGTTAAAACATGGCGGCCTTCCGGAATTTATGGAGTATTCTGTTCTTTCGCATTCAAACGTGCGGCAACTTCTTCCAACTTTTGTTCACAGGCGTCGTCGAGGTCGATGCCCAAATGCCGACAGATATGCTCTAGGTAAATTCGAATATCTGCGATTTCATCGCGGATTCTCTTTTCATCAATGTCATCACCACGCCAAGTTTTCTTTACCAGGTTCGCCAGCTCGCCAGCCTCACCGCAAATTGCCAACGCCAAGAAATGAAGGACGTCCAACTCGGATGTAAGGTGCCCTTTTGCGCGGGCGATTTTGAGGAAGCGCGCGTGAATTTCCGGGGAACGTTGCTGCCAATTGGGTTGCATATTAACCTCGTGATAGTGAACTTTAACGAGCTTCGTTGGATTGCATCGAATGAACCAAGGTAGAGAATTCCACAAAATCACCGGTCGGCGTCGCTTAA
>JAQGHT010000651.1 GCA_028291565.1 Planctomycetaceae bacterium
ATCCCAATCTGCAAAATGGTGCAAAGACTTTGGCCCCGCCTCCAAGAGAAGCGACGGCAACAAGACATCGACGAACGACTGAAAACTTGGATCAGCAAGACGATTCACGACACGGAGTGTCGTGCCACACTCATTTTCAACCAATCTAACGCCCCATACAAACGCGTCGCACAACCCGGGCCATATTCTTGGCATCATCCAATCCCCGGTGATGTGAACCCTCAAACCGGAGCCCGAAATGTCGCAGAGCTTCGGTAATTCCCAGCTTCTTCTTCAAATTCAAAGTGCGAGAAAATTCCGCCTTGATGTTCAGATGCTCTGAGCCAAACGGGTATTCGATGTTTTGGTATTCGCAATCCTGCAGAAACTGTTTCCGGTCATAGTCACCCCACGAACAGAACAGGGCATTTTTGTAACCGCCCATCCATTTCCGCAACGCGTCCAAACCAACCTGAAACCCCGGCGCGTCAACCACCTGCTGCCCAGTGATTCCGGTCAATTCTGTGCAGAAATCGGTCAGCTCGGGATGTCGAACAGGACGTACAAACGTCTGGAATTCGGACTCTACCTCAAACGTGCGGGAATTCTGCATCACGGCACCGATCTCAATGATCTCCATCTCCTGCCGAGGCACTGTCCCGTCGTCGGAACAGGTCGCTTCCACATCCACGATCAGGTAATAGTCATGTGAAATCTGCATATTCATTTCTTTGCTGCTGACTCAAATTTTTTGAGTGCGATAATGGCACATTGTCGAATAGGTGGGCAAATGTCCGATCTGAGCTTCTTGAGCGCGGGCACACCTGCCGCAGCTGGCTCACCAATTTCGCCAATCGCTTCGATTGCATGATAAAGTCCCGGCAACAGGTCGACTTTCACTTCCTTAAGAAGTTGTGGAATGGCCCTCGGGTGACGATTGATGCGCCAAAGGGCCGCGGCCGCGGCTGCCCGAATAGCGTGCGCGTCATTGGCGCCATACATGGAATTGTCGGCTTCGAGGTCAAGGAGTTCGACGAGATCAGGAACTGCGTCAATAGCGACAACACCCATTTTACCGAGTGCCACCACCGCTCTCTCCTTAATGCTAGAAACTGAGCTCGTCAAGAGTTTTCGGATTTCAGGAAATAAGTCGGCGGCATCCGATCCCATTTCCGCAACCACGGCAACAGCGCACATGGTTGGGAAGGTTTCGCCGCTTTCTAGAACTTCCTTTAATACGGGAATCACCTGCTTCAGATTGCCTCCTACCTTCCAAACTGCTTTCGCCGCTTCAATGCGAACACCAACATCTTCGTCTTTCAACGATTGCTCCAAAACGGGCAGGGCGTTCACCGCCTTTAAACCCAACTCAGAAAGACCATCGGCCGCATACATGCGAATGAAATAGTCTGGGGATTTCAGTGCTTCTACGAGTACTGGCACTCCAATTCGTCCGTCAGGATCGATCACTCCGATCGCTTTTGCCGCGCATCCTGGTATCACTGGACTTTTGTCGTTCCTTAATAGGTTGATCAGCGACTCAAGCGCAGGGGCCGCAGAGTGCTTGAACTGTTCCAGCGAGCGAATTGCGGCAAGGCGTACATTGGGGCTTGGGTCGTTCGTTGCCAGAATCAGCGTGGGAACAACTTGGTCGGCTGGCGCGTGCATTTCGCCGAGTACCTCCGCAATGATCACACTCATGGATTCGTGGGGATCGCGTAATGCTGCAATCAGACTCGGCAAAGCGGGGATAGCTGGCCGGCCGATCTTCCCCAGGGAACTAATCGCGACACTTCGCACAATCTCGTTTCGGTCAGACATTGCGAGGATGAGCTGGGGCACTGCGGGCGCTGCGAACTCTTCCATACCTCTGAGTAAATGCACGGATCGTATCCGAACGTGGACATCACCTTCTTTTAGTGCCTGAATCAACACTTTCGCCAAAACGTCATACGTATCAACCTTATTGAAATCGCGAAAGAGACAAGACAGAGTTTCGTTACTGCAGCGCCCCGACCCATTGACAAAAGGGTAGAGTCCCAGCTCCAAATCGGGCCGAGCCGCACGCGCTGTCTCCAACAGTTTTTCAGCAAGAACGACTAGCCGCTCCAAATCTTCTGGCCGGTCGCCTAGCCGCAACAGATAATAATCAACGTCTGGACTCGGATCGTAGATTTCGTAGACATCCTCGTTTTTCAGTTCACGCCAGTCTTCATTGCCGCGTTGGATTCCGTATTCCGAATGAAATGTGAACGTTTCCCAGTGCCAATCACGGACGAAGATGGCTTCGAGGCGCGGAATCTGTTCTTCGTCGACCTTCGCAACAGTTCCGTAAATCCGCACGAGACTCAGCGGCGCGATCTGATGTCCTGTTCCCGGCACGATCGCTTGAAAGTCGCCCGAGCCATTGAATGAGACCGCCAGAATGTGAGCATCGGTCACGCCATCAAAATATTTGTGCTCGACAGTCAGTACAGTCTGCTGCTTCGCTTTGTCTTCCGCAATCTCGCGCACAATGCCGAACCAGGCGACATATTTTCCTGCCTTTTTGGTAATGTCATAGTCATTACCCAGCCCACCGTTCGCTGTTTCAGAGGGTTCCAGCTTATTGTAAAACGGGCTCTCAGTTTTACTGGGTGCATAGAAAACGCTACTCAGGTTTCCTTCCGGCGGCTTAGGCTTCTGCGTCACGTGCTCGACGAATACCTTCGATGCAGCGGGAAGATCGGCTGCCGGACACCGAGCCTCTATGCTCATGAAGCAGAGAATCGCAATGCTGACCAGGAATGCAGATAATCGTGGGCTATTGATCACGGTTGACTCCTCGTCCGAACAACTTGTTGACGCCGATCCCAATAGATTTCGATCAAATTCGCTGCCGGGGCGACCGTGAACAGGGCGTGATAGAGTGAGTGCACATCTTTGAATGCCAGTCGCAATGCCGTTTCCATCACCGCGACCAGAACGGCGACGAGCATTTGACGCCGCCAACCTCGGGTTGTGGTCTTGGGGTCGGTGATCATGAAAAAAATATACAGCTGAAACATCGGACTGGTGATTGGTGCGAGTTCCGTCTGCCAGGGATGTCCCGTGACATAACTGCGCAAGAATGCCAGTGGAATGAATGCGGCCACAAATGCCAACGGAACGTGGAACCGGCCCAGGCGATACATGATCATCAACCCGAGCACCCAGATCACGAGTACCGCCAGGCCATTGTTGCCCGCCTGGACACTCAGGCTGGCCACGTGTGCTGGAGCCAGAAACAGCATCATGGTCACGCCGAAATTCGTGGGATTCCACAGATGTCGCTGGCCAATCCGCAGGACATACTTCGACATGATCGAGATCAAACCACATAGCACGAACGGCCAGAGTTCTGACGACTTGATCAGAATGCCGACACTGATCCCCGAGATGTAGGCGCTGGCCAGATGGGGCCACTTACCCCAAAAGAAACGACCGAGCACGATTTCCGCCAGGATCGTCGCCACAATCGCCATAAAGGTTGGCGAATACTCCAAGATGACTCCACCGGTCAGGGTGGTCAGCCAGGGCGGGGCAGGCAGATTTTCCAGGATGTTGAACGCCGCATCACCGATTGCCAGGATTGCCGTGATCAGCAACGGCGCGTGAAATCGCGGATCGTGCAGCACGAGTTTGCGCCAAACCAGCACCAACAATGCCAACAATACGATGACCACGATGATTCGGGGTGTCCCGACATCCAACGTTTTGCCGGCAACGCGCGCGTACCAGGAACCGGCCAGTTCACCCAGGGGGCCGCGAACCCAGTAGTAACCGCCGACAAGAATCGCAGTAATCGCGGCGCGCAATCCGAAGCCGAACCAGTGCCGATCCAGGTGGCCGTTGGGGCTCGTTGCAGTCGAAACGACCGTGGTTGGTGAAGTCAAGGTGCGAGTTCCTCGATCTGATGGATGATGCCAGTCTTGGGGGCCGTCAGTGTTTGTGTCTTGCCGGACGGCCATTTAATCAGGGCCTGCTCGATCTGGGCATTTTCACCCAGGCCAAAATGCAGACGAAACATGCTCAGTGAGGCGAAACCGTCACCAGCCATGACAACCTGCGATTGCTCCTGAAGTGTGCCGTCAGATCCGTTTTTCCAGCTGAGTCGCACTTCGGCACCAATCGCACTGCGGTTGCTCAATCCTTGTTCATGGCCGCTCCGGGCGCCCCCCGTCAATTCGAACTGGACCCAATCCCGGCCCGGCGCGACGGTGTTTCGATACAACAAGAGCGGACCTTGTTGATTCGCCACCACGACGTCCAACAAACCGCGGTTGAACAGATCACCCAAAGCGACCGCGCGCCCATCGTAGGTGTCAGAGACCCCGACGGCGGCGGCAACGTCTGTGAAAGTGCCCCCTTTGTTCAGCCAGACACACTTCGGCTGAAAGCCCGCCAGACTCTGATCGCCGATCGGCGGCCAGTAAGCCGCGTCGCCGATCAATCCCTTGAGGCCACCGGCGATCTTGCCGTAATCGTACCAATAGCTCTTTCCCTTTTCCGCCGAGACATAACCATTGGTCAGATAGAGATCCAGTCGGCCATCGTTGTTCAGGTCTCCGAATTTGGCGCCCCAACTCCAGCCACCACGCTCAACATTCACGGCGCCCGCCTGGTTGAGATAGCGT
Source organism: Planctomycetaceae bacterium (assembly GCA_028291565.1). Lineage (GTDB taxonomy): Bacteria > Planctomycetota > Planctomycetia > Planctomycetales > Planctomycetaceae > JAKFVC01. The sequence goes on from JAQGHT010000651.1 coordinate 4,635, forward strand.
GGCAGGCCGCTGGCCGTTTTACCCGTCGGAATCCAAAGGTTGTTGCCCTGGACCAGATTGCCAGGCTCGGTGATATTCGAAATGTAGATCGCCAACTGGCCTTGATTGAGTACATCGCCAAAGCTGATGCTCATGCCACTTTTGGGCGCCACGCCAATTCCTGTCTCGTAGCCGACTTCCTGAAAGTGCTCACCATCCTGGTTGGCATAGAATTCCGAGACGCCATAATCGTTGGCCAGGACCAGATCGGGAAAGCCGGTCCCGCGTAAGTCGGCTGCCGCGACTCCCAGCGTCCAGCGGGTACTGGTGATTCCCGCCTGTTTGGTGACGTCCTCAAACTTGCCATCACCTTGATTTCGCAACAGATACTTGTGACCGCCGTTCTTCGCATATTC
>JAQGHT010000713.1 GCA_028291565.1 Planctomycetaceae bacterium
CAATATCGTCGTCGGCGTGCTGCAAGGGACCGATCCCGATGTGCCAACGGTGTTGACCTACAGCATTACTGCTGGCAATTCCGCGAGTAACTTCACGATCGATCCGGCAACGGGAATCATCAAAGTCGCGGCTGGAGCGGCTCTGAACTTTGAAGCCACGTCAACGTACATATTGACAGTCCAGGTGACGGATGATGGCTCGCCGAACAAGCCGAGTTCTGCGCAAGTGACGATTCATGTGACGGATGTGAATGAAGCTCCATCGATTCCCGCGAATCAGTCGTTCAATATCTCGGGGAGCGCACTTGCTGGCGCTGTGGTCGGGACCGTTGCGGCGACAGATCCCGATACATCAGCTCCCAACAATACGAAGGCGTTCAGTATCCTGAATGGAACCGGGGCATTCACGATAAATGCCTCGACAGGACTGATTACGGTTGCCAATGCTGCGGCCCTGACGGCACTGGCAGGTCAAACGGTGACGGTGCAGGTCACCGACACCGACGGCGGTACGCCTGCCTTGTCCGCGACGCAAAATGTGTCGGTCGTCGTCGGTCCTGCAAATACGGCACCTGTTCTGGCGAATCCGGGGGCGGTTTCCACATTCATCGGCAATGTGAAATCACCGGTCAAGATCACTCCAACGCTGACTGTGACGGATGCGGACGGACCGGCTTCCATCGCGAGTTTCGTCATCAGTGTGAATTTGGGTGCGGCCAAGAAGAATCCAGACATTATCAACTATCCCGGTCTGGGGGCGATCGGAACGTTCTCGACGGCGATCGCGGGCGGGAAGCTTGTGGAAACGTTCACCGTGAAACCTGGCGTGACGAACGCCACGATTCAGACGATGTTGGACAATATGACGTTCCAGACCAAGGGGACAGGTTTGAAAGTCCTGAACCGCAGCTTCCAGATTCAAGTCACGGACGTCACCGGCCTGCATAGCAACGTGATTACCCAAAATGTGATCGTCGAGAAGAAAGCGCCGAAACCGCCAAAGCCACCACGACATTAACACCCGCGAATAGAAGTCGGTGCCGGCGAAACTGCGAGACAATGGGGCTTGGAAAAGGCTTGTCACCTTGTGTGAACCGCTGATTCCAGATTCTTTGTCAGGGAGTAGATTTGATATTTCGGCTCTCAAACCACAAACTGGATCGAATGAGCTGAGGACCGGCGAATCAATATTTGTTGGAACCATTTGCAGGGCGTCCCCCCTTGTTCGACATCGCGCTAGACGGACAAGAATGTCCGTCCTACAGCCACGCGACCTCGTCACGTGGCTTGAAGCACCGACCGTTATTGCTTCGTTAATCCCTTTGATTCGCCGAAGACCCGATAAATCGAGTCACTATGAACGCGTGTTGAAAAAAAAGTCCGCTAATCTAACCTGAGACGCAGTCTTGGGTTCAGTGGGATCACGTCGACTTCCATCACGAGAATGTGTGATTTTCTTGTCTTTTCTATTTGTATCTATAAATAGAAAGGTGTAGAATCCAGGCAGGCTCGTGAGATTCAGAGATCGGTATTGGCGACCTGGCCTGTCTGAAGGCCATGCCGTACCGATCCGTGGCGAAAGTGGTTTAATTTTGAGTCCGCCCGTTAGATCGGCAAATCTCCTGAGATTACCAGCAAAACCGCCGGCCAATGCAAGGTGAGCGCGGAGTAAAAACGCGTCAAATTCAATTTGAATGAGGAGAGTCGCCAGGGGTCGGCGAAAAAACTCCAAAGAATTCTTGAGCTTTGTAACATTTCGAAGTCAATACGCTGTGTTTCAGAGGCCATTTCGTTGCCATTCGGTGTGTCACAGCGGTTCCCGAATTCGAAAGGTTGGTCATCCTTTAGCTGTATAGCTTGTTCACCAATTTGAGCTGGTCTCGTTGGAAGCGGGCTGTTGCACTATGTCCATTGTTCATCGAATGTCAATAGTTTCTGTGTTCTAGTAAAATAGGATCGGCGCAGTGACAAATTCGTTGTCAAGCTTCGCAGCTTGGGAAGCGGCGTGTACTCATCTGGAGAAGGGGAGTGCGAAGTGGGTCTGCGTGAGTTCTGAGTGGATGCAAGTCACAGGATGACTTCGACAGAAATTACTCGCCAATTGGGTACAAACTCGAATCCTCGCCAATTGGGTACAAACTCGAATCCTCGCCAATTGGGTACAAACTTGATTCTCGCCAATTGGGTACAAACTTGGTCAGCGGGAGTGTCTCGGGCACGGATGGCGAAGGTGAGTCTCTGTCGTATCATGTGGTTACCCTTCCCGTGCATGGCGACGACATTGGACGGCGAAACAGGTGCCTATAATTATAGTCCCTTTACAGACTACAATGGCCCTGACAGCTTCTCCTTCCAGACTCAAGACGGAACTCTGGACAGCAATACAGAAACCGTTTCCGTCACTGTGACGGCAGTGAATGATGCTCCTGGTACACAGAATCTGTCGGTCACATCCGATGAGGATGCAATCGTGAACAGCAGCGTGGCGGCAAGCGATTTAGACAGTGCTACCCAACGTTCAACGCAAGGCTTGAAGTTTGAAATATTCCGGCTTAATGGGAATGTTCCGCGTCAGGGAATGTTCCCGCGCGCACGTCCCGAACATACTCTTGAACCGCTTGTTGTGCCTGCGACCGCAAGTTGGCGAAGCGTTTGAGGTACTTGGGATTGAAGCCCGCCGTCAGCCCCAGCATGTCTGGCGTGACGAGGACCTGTCCGTCACAATCGGGTCCCGCCCCAATACCGATTGTGGGAATGGAGATGGTTTCGGTAATTACTTTGGCGATTTCACGCGGAATCAATTCCAGAACGATTCCAAATGCCCCGGCTTCGGTCACGGCTTTCGCGTCGTTCAGCAGTTGTTCGCGATCTCTCTGGATGCGATGCATGCCGCCGTACTTGTTCATCGATTGGGGCTGCATGCCTGCATGAGCCATCACCGGAATTCCGGCCGCCGTCAGTCTGCGAATGGTTTCGGCTTGATTGACTCCACCTTCCAGTTTTACCGCGGCTGCACCCGTCTCCTTCATAATCCGTCCCGCATTCCGAATCGCATCTTCCGGACTGACATGAAACGTCATGAAAGGGAGGTCGACGATCACCAGGGCGTGCTTGACGGCCCGGCAGACCATTTCGGCATGATAAATAATCTCATCCAATGTGACGGGCAAAGTGGAGGCCTTGCCCTGAACTACCATTCCCAGTGAGTCTCCGACGAGAATTGCATCGAGTCCCGCGTCGTCCAGGATGCTGGCCCACAGGTGATCGTAGCCGGTCAAAACAGCCAGCTTTTCTCCGCGTTGTTTGGCGCGTACGAATCGCGGTACCGTCATCGCGAGGCGGGGGGGAAGGGATTGTGGAGCGGGCTGAGTCTGATTTGAGTCGGTCATTTCGCGTTTTTAGATAAGAGGCTGCCAAAGAACCAGAAATTACTCCCCACGTTTTGGTAATCCCAAGATTGTCCAGCGTTGTCGTGGCATAAGCCTTTGGCTTGTGCGGAACGAGACCGATGGGACGTAAGGGACTTATCTGTCAGATCAATCCCATCCGTCCCATTGAGTTGCCGTTAGTCTTGTTCCGGCTATCCTGCCAAAGATGGACGATTTTCAGGCTACCTGAGCGAAGAGTCGTTCTCCTGTTTACTTCGAATAAGTCGAAAATAGGTCGCGCGCTTCAAGTATTCGTGTGCTCACAGATCGCGGCAAGTCCTGCACAATTGAAACAAATCAAAAACGTTCGTCAGGTCGAAGAAATCGCCAACAACCCTCTGGAAGTTTCCCTAATCGCACGTCACCGATCCGGACGCGCATCAGACTTAAAATGTGCAGTCCAACGAGATCGCACATGCGTCGTATCTGACGATGGCGCCCCTCTTTGAGGATAAACCGCAGACGGTCATGCTGAATCAATTCGACCCGCGCGGGCAACAGGGGTTTGTCGTCCAGAATCAGACCGTGCCTGAGCAGTGCCAGAGTATCATCAGTGACCTCGCCTTGAAATCGGACGACGTATTCCTTTTCAATGGTGCTGTGCTCAGAGGTCAAATGTTTCGCTAGGCGTCCATCTTGAGTAAAAACCAGCAACCCTCGAGAATCAATATCCAGTCGACCCGCCGGAGCGAGGCCACTGAAATGCCTGGGCAACAGGGTTTGAGGTTCCGAAGTCGGATCCTGATTTTCGGGTGTGATCAATTTCGCGGCCGGTGAGTAACCCAGTTCTGGTTGTCCAGAAACATATCCGACAGGCTTGTTGACCAGGATTGTCGCCCGCTCGTCCTGTGTCCTGCGGGCGGAAGCAGCCAGACTGATTTCCTGATTCTCAAAAACCTTGATTCCCAGCGTGCTGATTCTTTCGCCATCAACGAATACCAGCCCTTGAGCAATGTATTCATCGGCTTCACGGCGCGAACATAACCCTCGTTGTGCCATTAACTTCGAGAGCCGAACGGGTTCTGACATGATCTGCCGCGAGTTGACGCCATGGATCAAACGGACGCCCCAAGTCGCCTGACTCGGGTCCGCCGCACGACTCTTCGGAGCCCTGCTGGCGTTGATCTTCTGACCCAATCATATCGCACTTGGCGGCGTTTCGCACGGCACCAGTTTTCAGAAAGATCCGCAGGTCTGGCAAAAGCTCTGACACGATCTGCCGAAACGCGCAGGCTCTGTTCTGTCACGACATGATCCAGGCGAATAATCTGGGGCCGAGAGCTGGTCGTGACTCGCTGACGACTCCGATCCCGCAGGGTGAGCTTCCTTAGAAACACCTACAACCCTTCGAAACGATCTGTGTGCTAAGAAAATAGGGAATATATCGTCGGACAGGAAAGATTCTCGTCTCGAACTTTAAAGGAGACCTGAGGTAAACGACTGCAATTTCACCCCAGTCCACGTGACCGGAAAACTCACCGTAATCGGAACAACTCGTATGGAAGTAAAAACCGTGCGATTGAGATTAACCGCTACCCGATAGATAACGCGGACGATCGATATAACTCCGATCTTGAGATTTTCGTGCATTTTCGAATCGAACGTGGCCGCCAGGGGAGTGTGGAAGTGAGATTCAAACCCACTTTATGCATCTTATGCGGACTCGCGTTCCTGGTTTTGGGATGCCAGGCGGGACGCTTGCAGTGGGTTGGATCAAATGCCACTTCAGACGTCGCACCGGCCTACCAGGACATCCAGGTCGCGGGCGGACCGGTCGCGGGTGGGCCAAGTGCGAACGACCCTGGCGGAGGTGGACCAAATGAAGGGGGCGCGGCGCGACGTCCTGTTCGCCCAGTTAAAGTGCCCTACGTGACGAATTGCCTGCACGGCTCTGAATTCGTAGCGAGATTGAAATATCACGCCCGTGCGGCAACTGCTTACCGGCGGTACCGCCGAGGTTCAGGACACAACACACTTGATTTTCAACACGGATTTGAGCAAGGCTACATTGATTTAGCACGGGGTGGACGAGGCCGGACTCCAGCAGTCGCGCCACACCAATATTGGGGACCGGCTTATCGATCGCCGGCAGGACAATCACGACAGCAGGACTGGCTTACAGGATATACCGCTGGAACTCAGATGTCGCAGCAAGATGGACTGGGGCAGTATTACCCTGTCGCGATCAATCCCGAAGTTCAATACTATCGAAATGATAGTCCTTCATGGGCCATGTCGCCCGGATATTGACAATCAGCAGTGGCAGTACTCAAAAAAAGAACCGAAAGTCAAGACGTCAACGATCGAAGCGTGGTGCGATGAACATGGATGACGCTCAACGATTACGCATCTACCGTCCTGAAGAGGACGATGCGGAAGCAGGTGTCTCGGCAGGCCGCCGCGAGTTGGCCGGAGCCGGAGAGACCATTGCGCATCCTGATCTCAGTGCCAGAAACCTTGATGCTGTGACGGATTCCATCAAGTCCGACAAGGACCTGCAGCCTGACGGTTTGGAACTTGATTCAAAGCTTGAGACGCCTGGAATTCTCGGGCAAGCCAGTGGCTTGATACGCCGTTTCATGTTGTTCACCGGTTATGCCGTCGTGGCCTGCTGGTTGACTGGCTGTTCCGCATTACGGCCGCTGCACGGAATCCCTCCGCGTCAGCTGCCACCCGAATTGCGGGGTGTCAGCCGGGCGAACATGGAAACGATCGATTTATCCCGGCTGAGCCAGACGCCTCACGGCCACTTTGTCGATTCTGGTGATCTGCTGGGGATCTACATTTATGGGATTCTGGGAAAGATCGACGAAACTCCGCCGGTTTATGTGCCTCAGACCGGGGACGGAAACCCGACGATTGGCCTGCCGATTCCAGTTCGTGATGACGGCACGATCTCTTTGCCTCAGATTCCAGCCCTTTACGTCCGCGGAATGACAGTGCGGCAAGTGGAAGAAGCGGTTCGGCGTGAATATGTCAGCCGCCGAATTCGCGAGGCTGGCACCGATATTCTCGTCAGTCTCCAGCGGTCCAGGTCCTACAAAGTCACCGTCTTGCGTCAAGAAGCGGGCAACACTCCACTCACAGGTCTGGCCGGCGGCATTCAACTGGGAGCGACGAAAAAGGGAACCGGCCAAATCGTTACATTGCCGGCAGGAGAAAACGATGTGTTGCGTGCTTTGACCGTTTCTGGCGGCTTGCCGGGGCTGGACGTACAGAATGCGATTTATGTTTTGCGTCGACCGCGGCTGGTTCGTCAGACTCCGCCACCGGTCCGGCTTAGCAGCGTCAATGGTCCACATAGCAAGAACAAATTCAGCACTCCGATCCTGTTGACGAGCGGAACCACAGCGACCGGGAACCGCTACGAATTCGCATCGGGTAGCAATAATCACGCAATCAGGACAGTGTCGCAATTTGGCTACAGTGTTCCGTCCGGTAATGCGGCGCCGTGGGGGAATTCTCAGAGTCTCGTACAACTCGAAGGACGTCGTGAATCGGCTGCGCCGTGGAATCAAGCCGCTCCGCCAGCCGCCCCAGACGCTGTCAATAACGGGCAAACCGGGGTTCGTGGAATTGGCTACAGTGCTCCGGTGACGAAACCCATGCCTGGACTTGGCATCGCCGCCGAGGACTTGCCTGAACAATTACCCGAGCCACGATCTGAATCCATTGATCCCTCTGCTGTCGCCCGGCCCTATGACCTGGCGGCACCAGCCGTCGACGTGGTGGAACGCCCTGCAATTGTTGCGAATGGCAATACTTATGTACCACCTGAACTTCAACCTTATATGATGTCCGGAGCCCAAGTTCTGCGGATCCCCATTCGATTGCGGCCGGGTGAGCAAGCCTACTTCACCGAACGGGATATCCTGCTGTTTGATGGCGACATCATCTTTATCGAATCACGTGAAACTGAGATTTTTTACACTGGTGGCTTGCTGGGTGGCGGTCAGTATTCTCTACCGCGAGATTATGATCTGGACATCATCGATGCCATCTCAATCGCTCAGGGACGCGTCGCAGCGACCGCCGCCACCGGCACAGGCGCCCATATTGGTGGTATATCATCGACAAACCAGGACATCTCGGTGAGTGCCAGCGTGCTGATCGTCGTTCGCCGCCTGCCTGATGGCCGGCGAGTGAACATCAAGATTGATCTTTACAAAGCCTTGCGAGACGAGAATGAAAACCTGCTCGTGCAGCCGGGCGATCACTTGATCTTACGTTACACGCCGCTGGAGGCCATCGGTGCGTTCATCGAACGCAATTTGCTCGCGGGTTCGCTGATCGGACTGGCCGCACAAACGCAGGGGCTTGGAACGTCTTCGTCAGGCAAATAAGGAACGGCATCCATCCTTCGCTGTCAATCTGGTGTAGTCAATCTCACCAGATTGAAGCACGGTAGAATTCAGCTGGCGGATGGGCACTCCTGCCCATCTGCATTTGACTCACGTCAGGCGGAACGTGGTCCCAAGGATCTGTGCATGATTCACTGTCGCAGCATCGCCAGGTCGTTTCGCAAGAAAGAAGCGGCGAGACGGCGTTTCGACGACTTAGGCTAAAAATGATCATGAATGCCAGACGACCATTTTTTCTTCGGTCATTTCGCGAATCGCGTAACGCGGGCCCTCTTTACCGATCCCGCTGTCCTTCAGCCCGCCATAGGGCATCAGATCGGCCCGCCATTGAGACGACCAATTAATATGGAGATTGCCGCTATCGACTTCATTCGCGAATCGCATGGCGCGACTGATATCTCTAGTGAAAACACCAGCAGCCAATCCGTAACGGGTGTCGTTGGCCAGAGCAATTGCTTCATCAACCGAACCGCACTCGGTTACCACGACAGCCGGTCCAAATAGCTCTTCACGACTGACTCGCATCTCAGGCCTCACCTGGGCCAGGATCGTTGGCTGATAAACCGCGCCCCGTCTTTGCCCGCCCGTCACGAGTGTTGCCCCCTGTCCCACAGCTTCATTGACCCATGATTCCACTCGACACGCATCCGCTTCTCTGACCAATGGCCCAACTTTCGTGTCGGGGTCCATCTGATCACCGGTTTTCAGCGCCACGACCCTGGGCTTTAAGGCATCCAGGAAATCGCCGGTAACCGGCCGCAGCGTTAGAATTCTTTGTGCGGAAATACAGGTCTGACCCGCGTTCGCATAGCCTGCGGCGGCCACGGCCCTGGCCGCCAACTCCAAGTCCGCGTCATCCAGAATGATCACGGGACTATTGCTGCCCAATTCGAGCGTGACTCGTTTCACGCCCGCTGAACGAGCGATCCAATCGCCAATTTCGTAGCTTCCTGTAAAGCTGATCTTGCGCACCCGGTGATCGCGGCAAATGGCTTCACCCAGAGTTTTCCCCGATCCCGTCACGCAGGCAATTGCTTCCGGGGGCAAGCCCGCGTCGAGCAGGATTTGGACAAGTTTCAACGCGGACAACGGAGTATCGCTGGCCGGTTTGATCAACACAGCATTGCCAGCGGCAATTGCCGGACCAACCTTGTGACAGACGAGATTCAGGGGAAAATTAAACGGAGTGATCGCCGCCACGATACCGCAGGGGACCCGCAAAGTGAAACCGAATTTTCCTTTCGCCCCGGGAGCACTATCCAGCGGGACCATTTCTCCAACGACCCTTCGAGCCTCTTCGGCCGAAACCTCAATGACCTCGCGAGCCCGGCTGGCTTCCAGAGCGCCTTCGGCCAGAATCTTGCCTTCTTCCAGACTGACAGTACGCCCCAGTTCAACTTCCCGTTCAGCCATCAGCGCGGCGGCCTTACGCAGAATCTGAGCCCGCTCATAGCCAGAGAGTTGACGCATGATTTTCGCGCCCCTTGCGAGGCCCGTCAGCGCCGATTCGATGTCTGCCGCCGTCCCTAAAGGGACGGAATCTAAGACTTCACCATTGTGCGGATTGTGAACTTGGAACGCGGATGATCCGGATTGCCAGCGTCCTTCGAGAAACATCTGCATGAGTGACACCAAACGCGGACTGAAACTGCGTGGCGGCAGTGCCGGCTCTCAATATTTTGTGATCCGGAACTCAGCTGTTCCGGTATGATTCTTACCTGGAGGAACGACAATCAAGTTCGCTTCCTTGAGCTTCGGCTGCAAGTTGATCGCGTCGGTCGAACAAGTCTGGTTTTCGACACAGAACCATGGTTCTTTCGGCGTGTAGACCACCATGTGCGTGAAGTCAGCTGTGGCCGGTAAAGTGATTTTCAGGTGCGCTTCTCGAAAATCGATCACTGCAGGCTTTTCAGGGGTCATCCCCTGAAAGACATCGTCAATCACAAAATCGTCCAGCGTCCGCGCAGTCCGCAGGTCGTGCGGTTGGCCCTGCAAATCGAGCAATTTACCAGTCGGGATCAATCCCGTTGGAGAGGGGTCAGAAACCTCATAAAGATGTGTCGCTGGCACTTGCAGGAACGTTTGAGCTCGGGCACCCTGATAGAGGAACCAGGGGTGGAAAGCCAGGCCAAAAGGGACTGGACCACTTCCCGTGTTTTCGACCGTGTATGTGAACTTGACTGCCCCTTCCTTCACTGTAACCGCCAATTTCAGCGTATGCACGAAAGGGAATAGCTTGAACCACTCGGTCCCTTCTTTAAACACAATTCGATTGTGTAAGGTGGTTTCGGTGGCTGAGGCTTCCGCACCCAGATATTCCCAAGCCGCGCTATGCACCAACCCGTGCAAAAAGTTCTTGCCGTTGTTCGCCGGGAATTTATAGGTTTTCCCTTCAAACGTGAACTCTGCATTCGCCACACGATTCGGCGTTGGGTAACAAACGGGATTTCCATACATGAAGCCCGGTAATTCCTTCAGAGATTTGGGCTTTTTCAATAGTTCCTGGCCACCATGCACAATGGAAAACACATTGCAGCCTGCCTGTGGGACGACAGAGACGCACGTCTTCCCCGCACACGCAGTGTAGACCATCCATCCCGTTTCCTGATCCTTCATCTGCTGCACTTCACCAGCCTCCAAACTCACCACGGAACCCAGCACTGC
>JAQGHT010000717.1 GCA_028291565.1 Planctomycetaceae bacterium
TGGGCCGGGGGGGCGTGCCGATCGCCCGCGAGTGGAGCCGGGTCGGCTCGGCCGAGGGGCCGGGGGCCGAGAGTCGGCCCCGGTCGGCGAGGTCCATGAGGATCTCGTCGGGCAGGCTCGACCAGAGGAAATACGACAGCCGCGCGGCCAGCTCAAGATCGCGCGCCGGATAAGCTTCATCCGGCTTGCGTCCCGGTTGATTCTGTTCGATTCGATACAGGAACTTCGGCGACACGAGTACCGCCTTGAGCATCAGCCGCACCGAATCGGCATAGCTTTTCCCTTGCGCGCCGGCGCGATCGAACAGACCAAGAAGTCGATCGATGTCCTCCGGCACGGCCTGACCGCGGTAGGCGCGGCGCAGGAATACCGTGATGATCGCTCGGGCCGCGTCACGCGGGGCGACATCCTTCGGTGGAACGGCGACAAAGTCGGGAGCACGCCATTCATTGGGGCGAAGAGAAAACATCTGCTCGCGGCTGGCCCGGGCATGCTCCAGGATTTGGCCATCGACCGAGGAACTGAGTTCCGTACCAAAAAAGCGATCCAGGATCAGATCAGCCGCCGAGAAATATTTATCCATGAGCGCTGGCGGCAGATCCAAGGCCGTCGCGAGATTACCGAAGCTATTTCCTTCGCCGCTGTCGTCGGTCATGCCGACTGTGGACGCGGCGTCGAATTCAAAACCCATCAAATCGCGAATCGTGTGGTTGTATTCAGAGAGACTTAACCGCCTCATTAATGCTGGCCCGGGATCTCGATTAGCCGGATCGTTGCAGTCGACGAAGTCGATTGCGCGTTTCATCCAGGCCAGCAATTTTGTTCGCTCATCCGGTGTCAGCTGCTGCGCCTCTTTGGGGGGCATCTCACCGGCTTCAATTTGTGCCACGGCCTTTCGCCAAAGTTTGCGCTGCCGGGCAGCAGTTTGATCGTCCGCGATGGCTGCGAAGTTGATTTTGCCTTCCTGCAGATCAGTGCCGTGACATTTGAAGCAACGAGCTTGCAGAATTGGCTGAGCATCCTGGCGAAACGCAGCCTCTGCGGCCGGGGAACTTAATGTCAACAAGTTGATGCTCAAAAAAGCCAGCGAAAAAGCTGCCCAATGAACCGCCGAGAACAAATGACTACGGATGAGCACGCTGACGGATCTCCGATGGGGTGATGTTCGAGAAAAACGGATGCTCTTTGCTAGTCGATTCAGGAATTCAGAAAGGAGTCTCCGTTTTGGTCTGAATTCGCGATGATTAGCGGAGATTCGTGTTCCCCAATCTGAATTTCATTTCGTTGACCTGAAACTTGCGTGCTTTCGCTTCACTCGTATACGCAGTCATCCAGATAAATCGTCATCGGTTCGCCCGATCCTGCGAACGTAATCACAATTCCGGACTTGATTCGTGACAGATCCTGTCCGGTGAGATCGATAGAAATCGCCTGCCAGCTGGTCGTCAGCTTGATGCCCTCTTTCTTCGCCTTACCAGTGTCTGAGAATTTCTTCTCTTTGCCGAAAATGCCGAATTCCAGGCCAATGACCTCACCGCCGTGCTCGCCACGAGCCCAGATGGTCAGCTTTTTTGCACCCGTCAGATCCCATCCACCCGGTTTGTCGCCCCAATCATTGGCTGGATCTGCCCAGACGACTCCGGCCCATTGATCCTTAGCCGAGTATTCAAATTTCAGACACGTCTTTCCAGAATGGGGCAGAGTCGTACAGGCCTCGTCTAGTTTCAGGGCTTTGGTATTGCCCATCCAGTTCGCGGGAGCATAAGGCGCTTTCTCGCGTGTGGCCTCGTCGTAGACCACGAACGGTAATTTGGCCACCCGCGATTTGATTGGCGTGGGTGGGCCTTTGACGAAGAGCGGGAGATTGGCAATTGCGGCGCCACCATGACTGTCGCGGACGACGGCAAACAGACGATAGCCGCCTCCGCCAGCCGGCATCCGAATCTCGGCCTCGGCCGTACCGGACTTGATGATGGCCTCGGGGAAGATCGGTGGCGACGATTCGGCATCCCCACCAACGCCTTGAGTTAAAGGGTCCGCCTGGAGGATCCATTCGACCTTCAAGGAATCTTTCTCGGGATCTGACGTGGCCAGTTTTGCCGTGAATTTTGCACCTGGATCGAGTTCGCCGACTTCTTTGGGAGTCAACGAGTCAATCGATGGACAACGATTCGTCACGGGCTTGCCGGTCCACAGAGTGGCAAGTTCATCAATGGCTGCGAGCCGTGAACCATCCGGTAATAGCAGCCCGAACCAGGTTGCCGTCGCTTCTTGTTTGTGTCCCCACACGAAGGCATAGGATCCGAGACACAAGCCGGCTGCACCGGTCACCGCCTGCTGATAAGACTGTCGATATACCGCCGCTTTTTCCGTACTGCTGAGTTCCAGCGGCGCGCCCCACGCGTTTTTGGAAGATTCCCAGGATCCCGGCGGACCAAACTCGGTCAAGATATACGGTTTCGTTCCTCCGGCTTCCCGGTAGCGTTTGGGAATCGATGCCGCTCCCGCGTAGCTGTTGATGCCCACGACATCAATTTCAGGACAGAGGCGGTGGATGTTTCGGACCCGATCCCCACCGATTTCAGCGACGACCGTCATCGTCGGATGATTGGGATCGAGCTTTTTCACGAGTGACGCAAGGTTATTGATCGTCGACCAGATGGCAGCGTTATCGCCCTTACCATAGCCTTCCATTTCGTTCCCCAGTGCCCAAATCAGAACCGCCGGATGGTCTTTATAACGCAAGACGGCCGTGCGGACAGTTTCGGCTTGTTTTGCGATCTGGTCGGCGTCGTTGTAATTAAATCCGTGTCGCTCGTGACCCAGCCAGATGCCGACAGTCACGCTCAAACCGAGTTTTTGAGCCTCTTCCAGGGTCTGGTCGAGTTTTTCCAAACCCCAGGTCCGCACTGAATTCCCGCCGACATCTGCCAGCAGTTTCTTTGAACCATCACCACCGACCCCATGAATCACGTAGGGTTGGCCGTTTCGAGTCAACAGCCAACCCTGACTATTCAGCGAAACCCGAACGACAGACGGACTGGAGGCAGGCTGACGATCCGCTGCCGCAAGGCAATTCGAAAGTCCAAGCCACAGCGAAAGTGCGAGAGCGATTCGCATCGTAAAGATATCTTCAATTCGAGGTTGGAAAACTCACTCTGGCGAGCGTCCGTGGTGCGGATGGTTCCGAATTTTGTCTCCGCCAGCTTATCGAGCGTTGAACATGACCCTACAAATTCGCAAAATTCTCGAGCAGTTTCAGCCCGACTGACTGGCTCTTTTCGGGGTGGAACTGCGTGGCAAACACATTTCCCTGGGCAATCATCGAGACGAAGTTCTGACCATATTCCGTTTTCGCTGCGACAACGCTTTCGTCGTTCGGAACGACGAAATAGCTGTGAACGAAGTAAAAATAGGCGTCCGGGGGGATGCCTTGAAGCAATTTCGGCTGCCCTACGACTTGCAGTTGGTTCCATCCCATGTGTGGAACCTTCAATTCCGGATGCTCGACAAATCGCACGACTTTTCCGGGAATCACCCCCAGGCCCGGCCATTCCCCATCTTCATAGCTGATATCGAATAGCATCTGCAGACCCAGGCAGATTCCCAGGAACGGCCGTTGAGCGGCGATATGGGCCTTGATCGAGTCAACCAGATTTAAACGCTGAATTTCATGAATTGCGT
>JAQGHT010000749.1 GCA_028291565.1 Planctomycetaceae bacterium
ATAAGATCGATCCCAAGCAGCTGACGACCAACGCAGAACAGCCCGACGCCGCCCCGACATTGATGGCGAAGGAATATAAGCTGCGTCCTCGCGCACAGCGACTGCCCGATCCGAAAGGTGTCGGTGCCTACAAACCGCTCGACAAGAACAACAGCACCGTGCGATTCGCCATCAACGTTTGGGCCGGTTGGGGACCTATCATTCTGGCCAACCATGGCTTCCAGCCGTCACACGTCTGGAAAACCCCGGATGGCAAGGAATTCAAAGTGGAATTGGTGCTGATTGATGATCCTGTCAAAATGAGAGACGCCTATGCCACGGGACAAATCCATATTGGCTGGGCCACGCTCGATATGCTGCCACTGTTCATGAACGGATTCGTCGATGAGCAAGGCAAGCCGCGCGACGCCCGGATCATGCCGCGAGTCTTCCAGCAGATCGACTGGTCGAACGGTGGTGACGGAATTGTCGTCCGCAAGGAAGTCAATACGGTTGCCGATCTGCGAGGCAAGAAGCTCGTACTGGCCCAGAACTCGCCATCCCACTACTTCGCTTTGAACATGCTGGTCGCGGGTGGCGTTCAGCCGGCTGAAGTCGAGTTTGTCTTCACCGAGGACGCGTTCCAAGCAGCCCTGGCCTTCAATTCTCAGAAGGACATCGCGGGAGCCGTTTCCTGGGCCCCCGACATTTACAATCTCGCCGAAGTCAAATCGAACCGCATGTTGGTGACGACCGCACAGGCCAACAAACTGATCTCGGACGTATGGTTTACCCGAGCCGACTTTGCTCGTGATGAACCGGGTATCGTCGAGGGAATCGTCCGCGGAATCTTCGATGCCATGGGAGAACTGAAAACCGAAGGCAAGAAGAAGGAACTCGCCGAGTTAATGGCCAAGGGCTACAACATCCCCGCCACCGATGCACTCTCGATGCAGGGTGATGCCCACAATACCAACTGGGCCGAGAACTACCAGTTCTTCCTGAATCAAAACAACCCCACGAATTTCGAACGGGTCTGGAATCAGTCCTATTATCTGTATCGTCGCATCGGTTCGATTGGACATCAGACTGTACCGTTCGATCAAGTCATGGACCCGTCCGTGATTGAAAAACTCGCCAAGGAAGAGAAGTATTCGTCGCAGAAAGATGAATATAAGATCCAACTCACGCCAAAGACCGTGAGCGAAATTCGACATGCGGAAAAAGAGATCCTCACGAACACGGTGGTCGTGAAGTTCTTCCCCAATACGTGGGATCTGTACAAGAAAATTACCCGCAACGTGGACGGCAAGGACGTCGAGGAATTGTACGATCCAAGTGTTGATCTGACACTGGACGAAGTCGCCAAGATGTCAGGCCAATTCGGAGCTGCTCACATCATCATTGAAGGCCACACCGACGCCTCAATGCAAGGTCAGATCCCCCCTGCCCTGGTCAAGGAACTGTCGTTGAATCGGGCGAATGCGATCAAGGAAGCGTTGTTGCAGAAGTATAAGGAACTCGATCCCAATCGATTCACCGTGGATGGATTGGGCTGGGAACGTCCGGCCGACCCCGCCGATCCGGATAACCACTTCAAGAACCGCCGCGTCGAAATTAAGGTCTTCACCGCAGAGAAACAGTAAGGTCCATTTCATGTCGGAAAAACCCGTCGAAGCCACGCCGGCCGAATCGGACCATAAGGCAGGTGCCGCCCGTCAGATTGCGCGGATTTCCTCAGCCGAAACGTCGCGAAATGGACTTCGGCGATTAGGCGGATTCTTTGCCATTCGTGAGGAGTCGCCCCTGAGAGATCGCGTGGCGTCGAGTCTCTTTTGCCTTGTCGTCTGTTATGGACTGTGGTGGTACCTGACGCATGGACCCGGCGAGGAACGGATTCTGGGTTATGCTGTCCTCCCGAGTCCCGCCGAGACTTTTTCAAGCTTCAAAAGTCTCTGGTTCGATCGCGCGTTGACTCGCAACCTGTTCGTCACGCTGAAACGGTTGTCGCTTGGCTTTGGGCTGGCGGCAGCGGTGGGGATTCCCCTGGGAGTGCTGTGCGGTTGCTTCAGTCGGATCAATGCGTTCTTTCTGCCGCTGTCATTGTTCGGTCGCAACATTCCGCTGGCTGCTCTGGTGGGACTGACCTTCTCGCTGTTTGGAATCGGCGAAGAGCAGAAGGTGATGTTCATTTTCATTGCCTGCGTTGCTTTCATCCTGTCGGACACCGCCAGCGCAATACAGGATGTCGGCATGCAGTACGTCGATACAGCTTATACCCTCGGCGCGAATCGCTGGCAGGTCATTCAAAAGGTGCTGATTCCCCTCGCCATGCCGAGTGTCTTCAATTCGCTGCGGCTGTTGTTCGGATTGGCGTTCGGTTACATCATGCTGGCTGAGACCATCAAACTGGGGAGCGAATCGGGAGGCTTGGGAGACATCATCAACATCTCGATGCGTCGTGGCCCTCGTGAGCATGTCATTCTCGTCCTGTTGATTATTCCACTGGTGGCGTTGGGAATAGACCGCGTGCTCATCTGGGTTCAGCGTGAGCTCTTTCCACACCGATTTGGAGGCACCGGCATCTTGAACCAGTGTGTGCGAGCGTGCCTGAACGGTTGGGAGGATTTGAAAGGTCTATTATTGAGACGTACTGAGCTGGCCACTTCGACGACCACGACGACCGGGAAGGGGAATCCAGCATCATGAGTGCGTCTGTTGCCCCTTCTGATTCCTCGCGTGATCCCATTGCGACCAATCCCGTCGGAATGGGAGAGGTATTGGATCACGTACGGTCGCGCGATGAGCTGATTCGTCCGTCCGTGGTGGAATTTAAGAATGTCACGAAGACCTTCAACATCGGAAAACCGAATGAATTCACGGCCGTTCGCGATGTGAATTTTGTCATTGAGGACATCCCCGACAAAGGCGAGTTCATCTGCACGCTCGGCCCCAGCGGTTGTGGTAAAAGCACAATCCTGCGAATGATCGCTGGTCTCGGTCCGCAGCACCCACCAACCAGCGGAGAAGTGCTCGTTTTTGGGCAGCCTTTGAGCGGACCCGGGCCGGATCGGGGCATGGTGTTTCAGGACTACACCAGTTTCGATCACCGCACAGTCCTCGACAACGTGACCTTTGGACTGGAATGCCAGGGGATGCCCCGCAGGCAGCGGTATGAACTCGGACGGCAGTGGATTGAACGCGTGGGTTTGAATGTCAACAAGGACCAATACAAATATCCGCACGAGCTTTCCGGCGGCATGAGGCAACGTGTGGCCATCGCGCGAACACTCATCCTCAAACCGCGTATCATCTTGATGGACGAACCGTTCGGAGCTCTCGATCCGATGACGCGAATGAACATGCAGGATCTGCTGCTGGACCTGTGGCACGACGTTCAAGCCACGGTCTTCTTCATTACGCATTCGATCGAAGAAGCGGTCTTCCTGGGGGATCGGATCTATGTGTTAAGTAACTCGCCGGGTACGATTTTGAAGGAAATGCAGATCCAGCAATCCTACTTGCCGTCGAAAGAAATGCAAAAGGAGGCACGTTTTCAGGAAACTGTCTATTATATTCGGGATGTCGTCAGTCAGTTGGAAGAAAGCCGCAGAGCGGGGACGTAACAAACAACGGCAAGGAACTGAGTGTGGGGCTGACTAAATATCTGAAGATGGCGTTTCTGAACCGCTGGAACCTGCTGGTCTTCCTGGGTGGCGTCGCGTTCTCGCTTCTGACTGGGCGCCCGGACATTTTCTTGCCAATCGTATTGGCAGGAGAAATCAGCTACCTCGGCTTTCTGGGGACGCATCCCAAATTTCAAAAGTACATCGAAGCTCAAGAGGCCAAGGCATCGCGTCAGGATGATCGCGAAGCGGTCTCGATCGTCGCCCGGCGTTTGTTGGCTGAACTCCCCAAGCCTTTGGCTGATCGCTTTGAAGGCGTGCGATCACGCTGTGCGGAATTACAACGGCTCGCACGTCAAATGCGAGATCCCGATCGCACGGGCGTGCCACCACCTCTTGACGATCTGCAAATCGCCGGACTCGATCGGCTGTTGTGGATGTATCTCCGGCTGCTGTTTACGCAATACTCGATGTCGCAATTCCTGAAGAAGACGAATGCCGCGGCAATTGAGGGCGATATCAGTCGACTCGAAGAACGAATGAAATCCCTGGTTGCGGAAACGGATGAAGTCCGCCGGCAACGTCTAACGAAAGTGGTCGAGGAAAATCTCTCGACGTCACGATCTCGGTTGGCAAACTACAAGAAAGCCGAAGAGAGCTACGAGTTAATGGGCCTCGAAATCGACCGGCTCGAAAACACGATTCATTCGCTGAGTGAACTCGCCGTGAACCGGCAGGAGCCCGAATTCATCTCGGGTCAAATCGATCAAGTGGCCAACAGCATGGTCCAAACAGAACGGACGATGGGCGAACTGGCATTTGTGACAGGCTTGCAACTGGTGAACGAGGAAGTCCCGCCCATGCTGCGTCCCAATACCGTTTCGACGAACCGCTGAGATGGGAGCACGGCCCGCGGATCAACTCATTATCTCTGCGTCCCATAACGGGATTAACGGCGTTGGGCGCACTGGTCGATAAGGTCTGGATGTTTTCGGGGACTCGCGATGAATCTACGGGGAATCTTGGCAACAGGCTTGGTGCTTTTGTGGATGGCGTCACTGACCCGGCATGCATCGGGCAATGAGACTTTCGAAAACTCTCTTCGCATGAAACTTGTCCGGATTCAGGCGGGGACATTCGGCATGGGATCTCCACCGAATGAGCCCGGTCGACGGCCCGACGAAACGCTGCACCGGGTCAAGATCACCCGCAATTACGACTTGGGGCAGTTCGAAGTCACGCGGGGCCAGTTCCGGACATTCGTGGAAGCGACCGGGTATCTGACGGA
Source organism: Planctomycetaceae bacterium (assembly GCA_028291565.1). GTDB lineage: Bacteria > Planctomycetota > Planctomycetia > Planctomycetales > Planctomycetaceae > JAKFVC01. Next base: position 4,894 of record JAQGHT010000749.1, read on the forward strand.
ATCAGAACGGAATAAAAGTGGCGGATACGGAGTCAAATTGCCGGGCTATATACTCGATGGGCTCGACCCGAAATACTCATGGCGCTCGACCGGTTTCGAGCAGACCGATCGGCATCCCGTGGTGAACGTGAGTTGGAATGATGCGACTGCGTTCTGTGAGTGGCTCTCGAAGAAGAAACTGGCAGTCTATCGGCTGCCTACGGAGGCGGAGTGGGAATATGCCTGCCGGGCAGGCTCAACTTCGACTTATCCCTTCGGGGAGAGTCGAGAACAGCTCGTACGATTTGGCAACGTCGTTGATGCGGACGCCCACGCCGTGTTTCCCGATCGGATTGCCTTGAAAGAGAGCGACGGACACATTCTAACGGCCCCTGTCGGCAGCTATCAGGCCAATGCCTGGGGATTGCACGACATGCAAGGCAATGTCTGGGAATGGTGCAGCGACTGGTTTGCGCCGCATGGGGCCGAGGATCAAGTCGACCCACGCGGTCCAGCGGAGCCTCAATCCGCGGGACGTGCGATCAAAGGGGGCGACTGGTACCATGACTGGTCATTCGCCCGCCCAGCCCAGCGGTTCCCGATTCCCCCAGCATTAGTCCGCCGGCATGCCGGATTCCGAGTCGTCCGAGAACTACCCCAATAGTTTGTTTTTTCGGAGACCGATCAGCGTGCATTTGATACGCTGGTAAGAGCACGAAAAAACCGGTCGAGTCGGTCACTTGTCTCAAGGCCGATTCAAATCATTTCCAGTCCAGTGCAATCAATAGTTCCGCACGGTCACGAGGTATGCCGAGCGTGCCCGCTGCGTTCCAATTTCGTCGAGCGGGCCGGAAGGCGGGCCGAGGACACTGTCTCCAACTTTGATCGGGAAGTGTGACATGAAAACTTCACGTAACGCTATTTCGGTGTCCGTCATTGCAGTGATCTTTGTGTTACTGCTTTTGCCGACGCCTGCCCTTTGGGCTGTCGACGACAAAGCCCTGGAATTGACCGACGCCGATTATTCCAAAGAGCGGATCGCCGAACTAACTCTATTGCTCGATGCCAAAAGTGCACAAGAGCGGGCAGAAGGGGCCGAAAAACTCTGCATGTTAGGAGCAGAAGCTCGTGTCGCCATTCCCAAGATGCTGACACTCCTGAATGATCAAGAAGGCTATGTTTTGTACCTGAATCGCTTTCAGGTCGGCAAAGTTGTCATGCAGAATCTCATTGAATTGTCACCAGAGAGTCTGTTGCCTCTGCAACAGCGATTTCCAGATCTCACAAAAGAGACCCGATTGGAACTTGCCTTAAGGATTCCGAAGGCAGGAACGAACGCACGAGTCATGTTGCCCGAATTGATACAGATGTTTGAGTCGACAAAGGGTGATCAGTCAAGCCGGCCACTGATGTTGCTGATGATTGCCACGATCGACCCCAATGGAAAACAAGCCTTTCAGAGAGTCTTGAAGGTACTGAAGCATGATGGCAACGCTTCCATGCGGAAATATGCCGCGATTTCATTGTCACGTGCCAAGTCGGCGCGTCAAGTTTATTGGAATCAGCCTGGGCCGGCAGCGCGATGGTTTCGTGAATCTCCCAAGGATGCGATCGAAGCTGGTGACGCGCTGTTGGTCGCCTTGGATGATACAGAGCCCGATGTGCGAGCGGCTGCGGCGCAGTCCTTGGTCACGTATCCAGAGTCGGAAGAGCGTGCTATGGCCGGAATCTCGAAACTGCTGGGTGATGAAAAGTCGTATTCAGTCATGTATTCCAATCATTTCGGCGGAGCGGAACTCGTATCGAACACGGCAAGATGGTGTTTGCTGGAATTACATAGCCAGGCGGACCGCGTACTTCAAATCATCATTCAACAGGAAGGCCAACATAATGCTCTCAAGGACAGAGACATTGCTGAATTGATTCCGTATTGCCAGCAGCCCCTCGAAGCATTGCAGACATTGCTGGATGGAGAGCACCCAGAATTGACTTTTCGGGCGCTGTCACAGCTTGGTTCAGGTGCAACGAAATTGGCAGCGCGCCTGGATCGGCTTACGCATCATAAAAACAAGATGATCGCTGATGGAGCCAAATCGACACTTGGACAGATCGCCCCAAAACAATATCCCGGTTTTGTTGATCAATTGAAGAAGCCTGTTGCAAAATTGGACGAAGCGATTTCCGTGGCAGGTTTCGCTAGACCCAATGTCTCAATTGAGATCCCCAGGTTATTGAATCGCATCCAAGACGATTATGATTTGAAAATGGATGTTGTAAAGGAATTGGCCGCAATTGGACCAGAGGCCATTGAAGCCGTTCCGATCATCATCGATTCCTTTGAAACTGGCTTCACTTTCTATGTCGACAATAAGCAGGACCTGCTACTGAAGTTTGGTCCCGGGGTCGTTCCGTTGATTATCACGGCGCTGATAAGTCCAGAGAAGAAGGCCACCCTACGAGTTGCCTGTTTGCAGGTGCTGCCCAGATTTGGTGAGCCTGCGAGAGAAGCAGTTCCGATCATTGTTGAGCATTTAAAGAGCAAGTATCCGCGAGTTCGACAGGCCGCCGCTCGGGCACTTGGCTTACTTGCCGCAGTTCCAGATCAGACATTGCCGAGACTACAACAAGCATTGAGCGACCCGCGCCCGTTCGTTCGTGCCGCCGCGGCGGAAAGCTGTGGTGCATTTGGCCTCGCTGCAGCCCCGCAAGTTCCTGATTTGATTCTGCTTTTGTCAGACGAGTACCTCGAAGTTCGATTGGCTGCGATATCCGCACTGGGGAAATTGGGACCGATCGCGATTGGTGCTGATGCGAAAATCAAAGCGCAGTTGGTCGATAAAGATGTCCTGGTCCGTGATGCGTGCAAAGCGGCTTTGCTGGCCATTCGCAAAGCGAATTAGCCCATGTGCACCTGCTCAATCGAGGCAGTGAGCGGTGTGAATCGATGACATTCCGATTATTGGTGATTCCAGGGTTGACTTTGGACAGGTAAAGCGATTCTACTGCTACCACACTCTTTGGGAACAGGGAATTCTTTGGATACCCTGATCGACTATCACCAGTAGAATGCATCTCTGTATCGTAATCGCATATTCTTCAGAAATCGCGGGCCAACCGACTGAATACGTTTTTCTCAGGACGTCGTGACACATTGTCTGAAAAGAGCTGTGTCAATTTGAGACGACAATTTCGGAATGCGCTTCAATGAGACTTGAGTGGCACAAATTCTACGTCTCTTGAACGCTGTTTGTCATTTGATTTGATGTTTGATCAATCTCGAGGTTTCTCATGCGGATGCGTCCATCGGCTTTGCTGGTGTGCATGTCTGCAGAAGTGTCGGGCGGGATTGTACTGAATCAAACTTCAGATTTCGGCGACGTGTGGCACAATCAGCCAAACTTTTAGGAACCCACG
>JAQGHT010000754.1 GCA_028291565.1 Planctomycetaceae bacterium
GCGTTACGACACTACGAACGCCTGCACATTCGCCGGGTACTTCAGCAGTGGCCCGATAAACGCGAAGCGGCGAAGCGCCTACGACTGGGTTTATCAAGTCTCTATCGCAAGATCGAAGACTTGGGGATTGATTTGTAGGAGATCAACAAGAAAACCTATAGAAGGGACAAGTATGTCCTTCCTACGATGCGAGACGACGGACAGGATGGCCGTTCTACCGTCACACGTTTTCCGCGGCGAGCCAACCCGTGCTGAATGCCGCTTGAAAATTGTATCCGCCAATCGGACCGTCCAGATCCAGGATCTCGCCGGCAAAAAAAAGCTTGGGGATTAGCTTACTCTGCATTGTTCGCGAATCAACTTCACTCAAGGCGACGCCACCCGCCGTCACTTCGGCCTTTTCGAATCCCAATGTCCCGGTGAGTGGAATGTCTTGTCGTTTCAGCGCCTGAACGAGGCGTTGTCGCTCAGCCTTGCTGAGTTCCGCACACTTACGAGTCAGCGAGAGTTCGACGAGCCCGAATAACGTCTCAATCACCCGCCGCGGCAGCCATTCCGTGCAACAGGCGAACGCCGTCGAATGCCCACGATTTCGGGCTGCAGCAGCAAACTCATCCAGCAGTGTGGCCTCCGTCCGATCGGGAAGAAAATCACAATTCAAGCGGAATTCCCCCGCTTGAATCGTTCCGCTGACTGTCCGGCTGACATTCAGAGCAGCCGGCCCCGAAAGCCCGACGTGTGTGAAAAGCAATGAGCTGCGACACTGCGTTAACGGTTTCTGCTGTCCGGCCAGAAAGATCTTCAGCACGACATCGGGCAACGTGACACCACTCAAGTTGCGAATCCACTCGGCCGGCGAAACGAGCGGCACCAGTGCCGGCCGAGGCGGAACAATGGCATGTCCCAACTGACTGGCCCAAACATAGCCATCGCCCGTCGTACCACATCCCGGATAAGACTTGCCACCCGTCGTGAGAATCAGGTTGGCAGCCAGATATTCGCCTCCGCTAACTGCGACGCCATGTGGATCTTGAGGACTCTCACAAACGACGGCAAACTGCCCCGCCTCAGTCTGCCGAATCTCTGTCACTGCACATTCCGTCTTAAGTTCCGCATGAGTCCGAGCGAGCCGTCGGAGCAATGCCTGCTGGACATCCAACGCTCGATCGCTGACCGGGAAGACCTTTCCGGTCTCCTCGACTTTTGTCAGCACGCCTTCCGCGTGGAACAGTTCAATCACATCCTGCGGCGACAAAGCCGCCAGTGCGGAATGCAAGAATCGTCCTTGCGTACCATAGGCAGCGATGATGCCTTTCGCATCGGTCGCGTGAGTGATATTACATCGCGTCCCACCGGACATCAGGATCTTAACACCTGGCTTGCGGTTCTTTTCCAGTAATAAAACACTCCGGCCTCGCTCGGCCGCGCGTGCCGCCGCAATCAGCCCTGCCGCTCCAGCTCCGATGACGATCACGTCCCACATAACAGCCGCATTTCATTCATTTGACACACTTTCATTTGACCGGACTTTAATCGAATTGCCACGAATAGTGCGATACCGACCTCAAGACTGGAATCGCCAACTTCAACCGATTATGCTGCGTTTCCCCATCCCGGCAACTTTCAACGACTATGAGTGAATTCATGAAGCTTTGTCGAATTCTCACTTTGATTTTCAGTTTGACTCTCTGCGTTTGGACGTCGCCTTGCCGGGCACAGACAAAGGTGACGCCTCCGAGTCAGCCGGCCACGACTGCAATTCCGACCGAATTGAAAGACTATGTGAATTTGCCTGACGCAAGTTTCGCCTGGAAGCTGCAAGGGAAAACCGATCACATACTGGGCCGCGTCTATGATGTCGAGCTGACTTCGCAAACCTGGATGGACATTCCATGGAAGCATGTGATGCTGGTTTACGAGCCCAAGGTCGTTGCCAATCCGAATCACGTCCTGTTGTTTATCACAGGCGGTTCACACCTCAATAAGCCGAATGAAGAGGCACATCAGATGGGTTTGGCACTCGCCAATCTGGCAGGTGCCCGGGTCGCCATGCTGCACCAGGTCCCGAACCAGCCTTTGCTTGGTGGACGTCACGAAGACGACTTGATCACCGACACCATTTTGTTTTATCTGGCAACCGGCGACAAACGCTGGCCACTGCTGTTTCCAATGGTCAAAAGTGCCGTCAAAGCGATGGATGCGGTGGAACAGCTGGCAGAACAGGAGTGGAAATCGCCAGTCGCAGGATTCGTCGTCACAGGCGCGTCAAAGCGGGGTTGGACGACCTGGCTTGCTGGCGCAACAGACAAACGCATTCTGGGAATCGCTCCGATCGTGATTGATGCGATGAACTTCCAAAAGCAGATGGATTATCAAATCGAGACCTGGGGCAAGTACAGCGAGCAAATCGACGATTACACTCGAAAGGGGCTCGTTAAGCGGATGGCGGACGACAAGACTGAACCAGTGTGGAAATGGGTCGATCCCTACACCTATCGCAGCCAGCTCACACTGCCAAAATTGATCATTAACGGCACGAATGATCGATATTGGACAGTCGACGCACTCAACAATTACTGGGACGACCTGGAAGGTGAGAAATATATTCGCTACGTGCCTAACGCCGGACATAACCTCAAGGGCGGCCGTGAGGCGGCATTAGCCACGCTGGCGGCATTCTTTCAACATGTCGTGCAAGCCAAGCCGCTGCCGAAGCTGAAATGGCACCATGCTACTGCGGATGGAAAATTGCAACTGAAGATGAGTTCGGACGTCGCTCCGATCTCTGTGCGTCTGTGGGTGGCAAAGTCCCCAACCAAGGATTTCCGCGAGGCGCAATGGGTCGCCACCGAATTGACTGGCAAGGACAAGGAGTACATCGGCGAAGTTGAAAAGCCCCAGGCGGGACATGTCGCGCTGTATGGCGAACTGTTCTTCCAGAAGGGATTATTGGAGTATAGCCTGACGACGCAGCTCAAACGTGAGTAGGACCGGTTTTCAACCTGCCGCTCTGGTCAAATCAGGTGGCGAGGAAAAGTGGTGTAAGACGGCCACCCGCGGCCGTCGCGGCGCGTTGTGAACGTGTGCACTAGCCGTGACGTAGCGGAATCGCGCTGGAACTGATTCGTTGTGATCCACTCACAATGAATCTCAGTGGGCCCAGTGCGACCATCCTGCACTTTGCCTGCAAAATGCACAGGGCAAAAAGAACGGGTGACAGCCTCGCAAGGGGGCGCGGCTGGGGGCGAAGCGTCTCCGAAATCCCAGACGGCCAATGGCGGCCATTCTCCATGATCTCGCGTGCCCACGGACTTTAGAACGCCAGCCACTCCAGCGGATTGAAATGACGGGGTCGCAGAGGTCGAAATCGAGTCGCGAACTGTGTCAGCCGCAACAAAGCCAGTGAGGCTTCCCGATAGCCAAACAATTGCCACTGCACCAGGCTGAAAAGCATCCAGACGCTACCCCATAACGCGAGAGATTCGCATTTCGTCACAATTCCGCAAATTGCCAGCAGCCCTTGAATCAAGGCCACACCGGAAACCAGGCCGAGAGCCTTCCAACGCGAAAAGCCACGGTCCTGCAAACAATGGTGAATGTGTTCGCGGTCGGCTTCACCAATGCCCCGGCCGTTGAGTCTGCGTCGTACGACCGCCATGCACGTGTCGAACAACGGCACAGCCAAGATCACGCAACTCGGAATCAATGCGAAATTTCCCGATGCGGAACGTGACGTTTCCAGAGCCAGGGCGCCCACCAGAAAGCCAATCATCAAGCTGCCCGCATCTCCCAGGAAGATTTTCGCGGGCGGCCGATTCCACCACAGAAAACCGCACAAGTTCGCGACGATCAACAATGAAAACATTGCCGCGGCATAATCGCCACGCAAAATGGCCAATGTCGCGAAGCCCGCACAGGCGATACCCCCCAAGCTTGTCGCTTGCCCATCCATGCCATCGATCAAGTTGAAGGCATTGACGCAGGCCACCAGCCAGAGGACGGTTAACACCGCGCTAAGCGCCCCCAGTTCAAACTCAACACCCAAAGCGGAAATTCCCGTTATTGTACGCCCCCAGGTGACGTACGGCAGACATGCCAGGATCTGAAGACAGAATTTGGTTCGCGGCCGCAATGGCCAACGGTCGTCATAAACTCCGATGGCACAGAAAATCGCGGCGGTAGCCAGCGACCAATTCAAAAAATGCTCGGAGGACAGTTGAATGTTCAGAAGGTCCGCCGTTTGAAGAAATACGGGAATGGAAAGCAGTTCGCCGAAACAACTTGAGAACTGGCGTAGTATGGTGACAGTACCCAGCAAGCCGGCAAAAACAGCGACCCCACCCAATAAAGGAATCGGCAGCCTGTGGATCTTACGACGTCCATCAGGACGATCGACAAAACCCAGGCGCGGCGCAATCTGCCTGGCCAGCCAGGTCAGCAATGCGGTACCGCACGTGGCGGTTCCCACCAATACAATGATCACGCCAATAAGCGAGACTTCCATGTCTTGCGACTTTCGTCACAGCGTGCGACTCACGCCGCTGCCTGCCACATCCCTATGGCTGTTCGGCCTCCTCAAGTCAGGCATGGAAACACCAAATGCTTCATTCCTGACCGGAGACTCGTTAAAACCTCTTTGAAAAAACCCTCAACAGACTGTTCTTGACCTCGAAACCAGCAATTGAAGTCCTGCCGCCTCCTGCCTTTGCAAAGAAGTCGGTACAACAGGGAAATCCAACTCCAGATATGACACTGCCGGGCAATTCGGAAGTACCGAACCACATCGCGCAGCACCTTTCGGAGATTTTAGGTCGTGTTGAGAAGCGGCAGTATAGAGATCGCTGGATTTGGGTCAAGACGTGTTGCAGTGGAACTTTTTGGATCGCCCAGCAGCCAAATTGTGAAATTCAGCAGGCCAGAAGTGAAAGACAAGCAAAAGTCAATCAGCAACGAACATGAAAAACACCTTAAAATCTCATTTCCAATTCCAGGGAAGACCAGTATTCGATTGGTTCCGACGGTCCCCAATCGGCTGACGTCGTATACAATTCCCACATTGCCATACGCTATACCACGCGTGGTTAAGAATGAGACGTTTGATCGCGGAAATCAGTATTGAAAAAACTCATTCGTGGCCGCGAACAGCATAATACCCCAGACCATAAAACCCTGGACTCTCCTTGGAGTTGCTCATGGACTTTGCCGCGCAATTTGAACACGGCCTCTCGTACACTGAATTTCTCAAGGCTCACGGCACGAGCGACCAGCAGACCCGATGGAAATCCGTGTTCGATCAGGTCAAACTCACCTCAGGTCAGTTGTCGCTGTTGGCAAGTTTCAAACGCGACATGAAAGTTTTGTGCGTCGCTGGAGCCTGGTGTGGGGATTGTGTCAATCAATGTCCGATTTTCGCTCAGTTCGCGTCAGCGACCCCCAAAATCCAATTGCGATTCTTCGATCGAGACGTCCACAACAATCTGGCCCAGGAATTGGCCGTTTGCGGAGCCCCACGGGTTCCTGCAGTGCTCTTCTTAAGTGAGGATAATTTCCCCTGTGGCCGATATGGCGATCGGACAATTTCCAAATATCGCCAGGTGGCAAACGACTTGGAAGGTGCTGCCTGTTCGACAGGGATCGTCCCGCTTGGATCATCGTTGCTGGACGCGGTTATTCAAGACTGGCTGAATGAGTTCGAACGCATTCAACTGATCTTACGAACCAGCGGACGCCTGCGACAGTTGCACGGCGATTGAACAGAGGCTTAAGATCCCTGACGATGGTAAGAGAAGCTATGCTGCGGTACTGACCGGTTTTCTTAAGCGTGACGAAACGCTAAGTAGCACATTGGCATAACGTAAGATAGCGGTCGATCGGGATTACCACATAGGGGCGCTGCATCTCGAACTTGTTCGCAAACGATTTGAAACACTATTTCATCAGGATGACGTCACGTGAAGGCCGACCTCGTCATGTTGCATGTTGTCGCCTTAAGCATCAGCTTACTCGGCGGCGGACTTATAAGGTGGCACCGGATTCAATGGTCGCGGCAACAACAGGACGCGTCGCTTGATCCCCGGGAAAAAGTCTTCCTGCACAGCCAATATCGCCGTCGCATGCAGGCTTCCTCGATGCTGCTGATATTGGGAGTCCTGCTCAACTTCAGCAACGAATTCCTGGTCCCCTGGCAGAATTTTCAGCCGCTGTTTTTCGCGTACGTCGGCCTGATGCTGGGATTGGTAGGCTGGATGGTGCTGTTGGCATTGGGGGATTTGATTGCGACTCGCGTCGTCCATCAAGCCGCTTTAACTCGGCTTCACGAGCAACAACGCCAACTGGAACATACAGTCGGCCAAATGCGAAATTTCAAAGATCAATAACGGATTACCCGCAGTCGCCACGCCGACCGTTGATTCGACAGCGAAAACTCAAATCACCCACGGATGAGACGCCGCAATGCCAGGGAATGAAGACCACAATCCATTCGAATTCGATGCCGAGTCTGGCTGGTGTCAGACCCTCAAATTCCAGGAATTCGAAGCCTACGATGCTGCAGCATCACGAGAATTTGAAGACAGACAAAGGGCCCTCAATGCATCAGACGACGAAGATGACGACCCAAAGGAAGATCTGTTATTCGAAGAGGGATTATTTCTGGTCACCGCCGAATCCTGGGATGAGGAAATCCCGCCCACGGCCGCACAGATTCGGGCTTATTCCTGGCTCATCAAGCAGCGGTCCACTGTTTTTCGCGTGTTGATCGATCATGCCTATCAGTACTACAACGAACACATCGACGAATTCCGCGATTTCTTCAATGGGGAACCTGCAGACCGCGACCTCTTACTCCCCAGATTAACTTCACCCAAAGACCTGAAGCGGTTGATGCGATTGATCTCCATTGAGATCGACGAAAAGACACGAGATGGCCAGGCGCTAATTACGTTTTCCTTCGATGCCACCTGGGATTTCAACGAATACTGGGATGTGACACTTTGTGGTGATCAGATCACCACACTTGATTCGGCCCCCTTTCCCTTCACCTTACCTCGCGACAGCGGATGGGAAAAGCTTCCCGTCAGTCGTCAGGGACTGCGGTTCGCTGAGTTTCTATACCGAGATCAATGGACTGGAACGTTTACCATTGACGCTCAAGGAGTCTGCACGCGGCAAATCTGGTGTCCTGTCTGTAATGGCGCTGAACTCGCCGACCCCGAGTTGATCACCGCCCACCGCGAACCTGCCACATCGCATATGCTGGCGACGCTCGTTCACAAGCTGGAACTGCAAACCTGGATCCGCCGCGGCCTGACGCTGGTCGCCCCCGCCTGTTTCCTGTTGGGTTGGTCTTGGAATCCGGGCTTCTATTGGGCTGCCATCGCAGTCAGTCTTATCGCAGGTCTCGCCGCCTTCCTTGATGCAGGTTGGCGTGGGGGTCTCTGGGTCTGGCTCGCCGCGATCGAATTTGTTCTGGCGAACCTGGCACGACTGCCGGCGCGGCAAAACCCTCGGTTCGACGAAATCCCCGACTGGACATGGCTCGGTCTGTTCGAAACATTTGTCTGGCTGTCATCAGCAGCCATGGCGGGCGCCTGGATGTTTCTCCTATTGGGAGCATTCAGACATCCGATTTTACGGCCGGCCTATGGGAATCTCGTGGCATTTGGTCTGATTGAGATCGCAGCGGTCAGCTTTGTCGCAATGACTGATTATTCGGCCCTTCACCTGCTGTGGTTCACACCGCTGGCACTTGTGCTGACAATCATTACCGGATTTTGGACAATCAGAAGATCCCTCAAACGCGCAGCGAGACAAGCCTTCGAAGGCAGTGGGATGACCGGCGGAGTGGAAGACGCGTGGCGTCAAATACTGAGCAAAATGGAACAAGGCAGCGGCCAGACCAAAGACACTGTCTTTGAATCTCGACCTCGACCGAACCAGGATCGCTTGAACGAGAACAAATAGATCCCGGATTGCCATCCAGACCAATAAAACAAGCCCGGCCTTCATTTCCGAAGACCGGGCCTTTCAATTGCTGACTCGCACTTCATATTGACGAGTTACCAACTCTGTAACTCGTCAAATTCTGTACACACACTAAATCTAAAGATTACTGCAAAGCCGCCTGAGCCGCGGCCAGACGTGCGATGGGCACTCGGAACGGTGAACAGCTGACATAATCCAGACCAATGCGGTGACAGAACATCACCGAAGCCGGATCGCCGCCGTGTTCGCCGCAGATGCCAATCTTCAGATCGCCACGCGTCCCGCGCCCCTTATCAACACCCATCTTCATCAAGGCGCCAACACCATTCTGGTCAATCGTCTGGAATGGGTCGCTCGGCACAATGTCGTGTTCACGGTAGTAATTGATAAACGCACCATAGTCGTCTCGACTGACGCCCAAAGTCGTTTGCGTCAGGTCGTTGGTCCCGAAGCTGAAGAACTCGGCGCCGGTCGCGATCTGATCAGCCACGGCACAGGCCCGCGGAACTTCAATCATCGTACCGACCATATATTCCAGAGTGACCTTTTTCTCGGCGAAGACCTTGTCAGCCATCGCGCGAATCGTCTTTTCCTGATCCTTGAATTCCGTCACGAATCCGACGAGCGGAATCATGACTTCAGGATGCACCTCAATCCCTTCCGCCTTCACAATGCAAGCTGCTTCAAAAATCGCCCGTGCCTGCATGGCGGTGATCTCGGGGTAAACAATACCCAGGCGGCAGCCACGATGACCGAGCATCGGATTGGATTCGTGCAGATCATGCACCCGCTTGGCGATGGCATCAGCGGAAATTCCAATCTTCTCCGCCAGCGCATGCTGAGCCGAGTGATCGTGCGGCAGGAATTCATGCAGCGGCGGATCGAGCAATCGAATCGTCACTGGCCGACCCTGCATCGCCCGGAACAAGCCTGCAAAGTCGTCTCGCTGGAACGGCAGCAACTTTTCCAGGGCCTTTTCACGTGCCGGCAAATCGTCCGCGAGAATCATTTCGCGGAATTCGTCGATGTGATTAAAGAACATGTGTTCGGTGCGGCATAGACCAATGCCCTCGGCACCGAAAGCCACGGCCCCTTCGGCCTGCTTCGGCTCGTCCGCGTTCGTCCGAACCTTCAACGTACGAGTCTCATCGACCCACTTCATCAGCTTGGCATACCGCTGGTAGATCTCAGATTCTTCTGGCTTCATCGTCTTGTCGATAAGCACCTGGACGATCTCGCTGGGCTTGGTCTGTACCTTGCCTGCATAGATTTCACCGGTGAATCCATCGACACTAATATAGTCACCCTGTTTGAGGACCTTGTCCTTCACCTTGACGGTACCGGCTTCGTAATCGATGTTGAGTTCACCCGCACCGACAACGCAAACCTTACCCATCTGGCGGCTGACGAGCGCCGCGTGAGAACTGGCACCACCAAACGCCGTCAAAATGCCCTTCGCGACCTTCATGCCACGCAGATCTTCCGGGCTGGTCTCACGACGCACCAGGATCAATTCGATCTTTTCATCCGCCAGGAACATCCGTTCGGCATCGTCCGCGTGAAATACGATCTTACCAGTCGCGGCACCAGGACCCGCGTTGATTCCCTTGGTCAGTAACTGGCCTTCCGCCTGGGCCTTCTTCTTGCCGATGGCATCGAAGATCGGCTGCAGCAGTTGATTCAAATCGTCTGCGGGAATCCGCTTCGGCGACAAAGCCGTCTTGGAATCGATCAGGCCTTCTTCCACCATGTCCACGGCGATTCGAACCGCGGCGAAACCCGTTCGCTTGGCGTTTCGGGTCTGGAGCATCCAGACCTTGCCTTTTTGGACGGTGAACTCGATATCCTGCACGTCCTTATAGTGCTTCTCCAGAATCTTGCCGATGTCATTCAATTGCTTGTAGGCATCGGGCATTACGGTCGGCAGCGTGACTTCGATGCGTTCCGGGGTCCGAATACCAGCAACGACGTCTTCACCCTGAGCATTGATCAGGTAGTCGCCGCAATAGCCAGGAACACCCAACGCTCCGTCACGAGTCAAAGCCACACCGGTCGCACAATCGTCGCCCAGGTTTCCGAAGACCATCGCCTGAACGTTGACCGCGGTACCCCATTCGTGCGGGATACCGTAAGTGCGGCGATAGACCATCGCGCGATCGTTCATCCAGCTGTTGAACACGGCGCCAACCGCGCCCCACATTTGTTCTTTGGGGTCATTTGGAAAATCGTGGCCGGTGCGTTGTTTAATCGCGGCTTTGAACTCAGCCACGAGTTCCTTCAGGTGTGCAGCGGACAATTCTGAGTCCACCTCAACGCCAGCCTTGTGCTTCTTCTGCTCAAGAAGGTGCTCGAAGGGATCGATTTCGTTCTTATTACGAACCTTCAAATCGAGAACCACGTCGCCGTACATCTGCACGAAACGCCGATAGCTGTCCCAGGCGAATCGTTCATTGCCGCTGACCTTGGCCAAGGCGGCAACGGTCACATCGTTCAGTCCGATGTTCAGGACGGTATCCATCATACCGGGCATCGAGTCGCGGGCACCCGAGCGGCAGGAAACCAGCAGCGGATCGGTCGTCGAGCCGAACTTCTTGCCCATGGTCTTTTCGACCTTGGCCAGAGCTTCTTCGACTTGTGCAGTCAGTTCGGGCGGGAACTTCTTGCCGTTGGCGTAGTAATAGGTGCAAACGCCCGTGGAAATCGTGAATCCGGCGGGCACGGGCAAGCCAATATTGACCATTTCGGCCAAGTTAGCACCCTTGCCACCCAGCTCAGCTCGCATCGTAGCATTACCTTCGGACTTACCGTCGCCGAAGAAGAAGACGTATTTCGTGCTTGACATCTCAAAAAGCCCTCAAGGAACGGCAATCGTGTCCAAGGCGTAACCAACGCCCGGCACTCGACCGCCAAGAAGCGATTTTGCACGGATTCGACCCAGGCCGATCCGAAACCCATTTCCAGTATTTTTTGCAGGCGTGTTGGCGAATGCGTACACGGTCACAGAAATCACTGAAAACCGGCCTCGAGAGGTGACCAGAACCCACCCCAACTTGAAGGGACCCCAGCGGTTGAGGCAAACTCACCGGAAATTGGAATCGGATTCCGAATCTCCAATCAGCGCATACCTTGCCCGCAGTTTCGCTACTTCCGTGCAGGGCGATAGAGTACTACCAACCATTCAATAATTCAAGCCAGCACATAACCAATGACAGAACAATGAATTGCGGCAATCGTGAAAATAAAGTCCGTCATTCGAATTTGATTTAGTCCGTTTTTCCTGGATCCACGAACCCGAAACAATCGGTCCATGCTGCGTCCCACAACCCAAATCCGACTGATCCGGCCGATCCGCTGCAGCCCTGCGTTCGCAGTATCAAACCGTTGACCGCCCCTCCGTAAAATCTTCCAACGATTCCCATCTAGACACAATCTGCGATCGAAACTATTATTTGACTCGGCAGTCAGTTAAATCAACCGACGGGATGAATCATGGAAGCCACTGACGCGAAACGGAAGCCAGGTCGGCCCCGCGAAGAAGGATTAGCTCTGCGGCGACGCGAGGAAATCCTTGAAGCGGCCACCATCATCTTCGCGAAACTCGGGTATCGACTGACCGATATCCAACTGGTCGCGAACCATCTCGATGTCGCGAAAGGGACGATCTACCATTACTTCCCCAGCAAAGAACAGCTTTTTCTGGGCGCTGTGGATCGCGGTGTGAAACGACTGCATATCGCCGTCGAAGCAGGAGTGCACGAGATCTCCGAACCACTGGAGCGAATCGAAAAAGCGATTCGAGCCTATTTGCAGTTTTTCAGCGAACATCCTGAAATCGTGGAACTCTTTATTCATGAACGATCGGAGTTTCGCGATCGCAAACGTTCGACCTATTTTGAACATCGCGATCGCACGATTGGAGCCTGGCACCAGTTGATGCAAGGCCTGATCGCAGAGGGCCGCTGCCGGAATATTCCGGTCGAACGCGTTTCGACCGTCATCAATGATGTGCTGTATGGCACAATCTTTACCAACTATTTCACGGGCCGCAAGACGTCGTTCGAAGCGCAAGCGCACGATGTCCTCGATATCGTCTTTCACGGCATTCTGAGTGACCGCGAGCGGGGCGAACGGATGAAAGAAGAATGATCTCCATAAACCTCGCCCGGATGAAAATGTCACCTTCTGAATGGTTTTTGCGTAATGCAGTTGCGACAGCCACCACCACAAGCAGAAACAACTCCAGTTTTCGGCCAGTCGCGAAACTTGGCTATCTGAGTCTGTCTCTGTTCCTGATCCTTTCAGGTTGCCACTCGCGCGACCGCGAGGCATGGCCGGAAAATTCCGAGTCCCAACCGGAAACGGCCGCCGTCATGGTCACTGTTGAACCGGTGGTGCGACGTTCCGTTCGCCGCACTGTCGAAGCCGTTGGAACACTCCACGGCTACGAAGAAGTGACCATCAGTACAAAAATTGAAGGAACCGTCCGCAGCATCCAGCACGATGTCGCCGACCGCGTATCCCCTAATGAAGTCCTGTTGGAAATTGATCCCACCAATTACGAACTGGCCGTTCGGCAAGCGGAGCAGTCTCTGCAGGTGGAGTTGGCAAAACTTGGACTGACGGAACCGCCAGGTCCAGCATTCGATGTCTCGCGGGTTCCCCCCGTGTTGCAGGCTCTGGCGAAGCTGGAAAATGCCAATGTCAAATTAGAACGCACCCGCGCTCTACGTCAAAAAAACGTCAATACCTCTGAAGAACTCGCGGACCGAGTCGTCGATTCCCGGGTCGCCCAGGCCGAGCACGACAATCAAGTGTTGATCGCCAAATCGGGCGTCGCGACCATCCGAGTCAAACAAGAGGATCTGTCGGTTGCTCAACAACAACTCCGCGACACGATCATCCGAGTCCCCACACCAACCAAGGCATTGCCCGACCTGGAGACTGCAGGTAAAGGAATTACGTATGCGATCACAAAACGCACAGTATCGGAAGGCACGTTAGTCCGTTCCGGTACTGAAGTATTTCGACTCGTGCTGGATCGCACTTTGAAGCTCAAAACCGCCATCCCGGAACGGCACGGCAGTGAAATCGAACTGGGACAAACCGCAGAAATCTTCATCGCCGCCTATCCCAAACCATTTAGTGGTAAAGTGACACGTATTAACCCGGCCGTCGATTCGGACACCCGGACATTCGAAGTGGAAGTCCAAGTCGCGAATCCCAAGAGTGAACTCAAAGCCGGGAGTTTCGCCAAAGTCGCCATCATCACACGAACAGATTCGTCAGCCACCACAGTCCCTCTCGAATCGCTCGTCAGCTTCGCCGGGATCACCAAGATTTTCCTGCTCGAAAACGGCCACGCTCGTGAAGTCCAGATCATACCTGGAACTCAGAGCACCGACTGGGTCGAGATTCAAAGTCCAGAGTTGCCGCAATCGGCTCAGGTTGTGACAAGCGGGCATTCTGGTCTGTCCGATGGTGTGCCGATTTCGATACGAACTGTCGAACAACCGGCGGCAGAGCCAACCGCAAACTAGAACTCGTTCCATGTCGCTGTCTGAAATCTGTATCCGACGTCCGGTCTTCACCTGGGTTCTGGTCGCCGCACCCGTTGTGCTGGGTATCGTCTCCTATTTTGAACTCGGCGTGGACCTGTTTCCGCGTGTCGACTTCCCAGTTGTCTCGGTGACAGCGACGCTTCCCGGCACCAGCGCCGAGGAAATGGAAAGCAGCGTCACCAAGCCCATCGAAGAGGCCATCAATACGGTCTCTGGGATCGACGAACTGCGGGCTACTGTCCGCGAAGGTGTCACCACAATCGTCGTCAATTTCCTGTTGGAAAAAGACGGCAACGTCGCCGCACAGGAAGTCCGCGACAAAGTTTCCTCCATCATGAAACAACTGCCGCAGGGAATGGATCCCCCGCTGGTCAGTAAGTTTGATCTCGACTCGTCTCCGATCATCACTATCGGAATCTCTGGCCGCCGCGATGTCCGCGAAGTCACTGAAATCGTCCGGCACCAGATTCAAGAACCCCTGCAAACGGTGTCCGGAGTCGGCGCAGTCTTTCTTTCCGGAGGCCGGCAACGGGCAATTAATCTCATCGTCGATACCGATCGACTCGCCGCTTATAAACTCTCCGTCGAGGATGTCCGGCAAGCACTACTCACTCAAAACCTCGAAGTCCCCGGCGGCATCGTGCAACAGGGACCACGGGAACTGGTCCTGCGAACTCTCGGTCGGATCCAGACTTCCGCCGCCTTCAACGAATTGATTGTCGCGAATCGCGGAAACTATCCCATCCGCCTGCGAGACGTCGGCCGGGCGGAAGATTCCTATGAAGAACCTCGCGGCCTGACTCGCCTGGACGGTCAGAACGCGGTCAGTCTGTTCGTGCAAAAACAGTCGGGCACAAACACAGTCAAGATCTCGGACTTGGTGCAGAAACGCCTGGCAGAACTCAAACCCAGCCTGCCGTCCGACATTCAAATTGAAATCATTCAGGACCAATCACGGTTCGTGCGAAAATCGATGGAAGAAGTGAAGTTCCATCTGCTCCTCGCCGGTGTTTTGGTTTCCGCGACGATTTTGATGTTCATTCGCGATTGGCGAACCACGCTGATCGCCACGATGGCCATCCCGACATCGATTATTCCCACGTTTCTCTTCATGTATTACATGGGCTTTACGCTGAACAATATCACGATGCTGGCCCTGATTCTGGCGATTGGAATCGTGATCGACGATGCCGTCGTGGTGCACGAAAACATCTTTCGACACATGGAAGAAGATGGCCTCGACGCGATGACCGCCGCCCGCCTGGGGACGCAGGAAATCGCACTCGCAGTGCTCGCCACCAGTCTGTCCCTCGTCGTGATCTTTCTACCGGTCGCGTTTATGGGTGGAATGGTTGGCCGCTTTTTCAGCAGCTTCGGAATCACTGTGGCATTCTCGGTCATCATGAGCCTGTTCGTCTCATTCACATTAACCCCCATGTTGTGTTCTCGCTTTCTGAAATTGGAAGGCCCCGCGAAACATGCTCCGACCCCACATCCAGCAACTGCGGGAGCTGTAAATCCTGATTCGAATATCCCCGCTGAAAGCGGTGGGACGCCGCTTCCACGGCATGGTCATGTTTCATCCAAATCGGGCTGGATTTACCAAGCCACAGATTATCTCTACGGGGTCGCTTTACGGTGGGCTTTGCGGCATCGAATTGTGATGGTGATCATCTGCATTCTCGTCGTCCTTTCGACCGGTCCCATTGCCGCACGAATGGGCGCGAATCTGGTCCCGCGCGACGACCAGAGCGAATTTCAAGTCAGCTTTATTACTCCTGAAGGATACACGCTGGAACGCACCGACAAAGTGATCTCAGAGCTCGAACAGCGATTGAGCAAACTCCCATCGGTCATCCATCACTTCACGACCATCGGCGAGAACAACGGCAGCGCCGGGAAGGGGCAGGGAGATGTCACTCGGGGTTCGATCTATCTGCGTATGAAGGAAATCGAGGACCGGAAATTCTCGCAATTTGATGTCATGCGCCGCGCCCGCGAAATCCTGCAGGACTATCCCGACCTGCGTTGTGCCGTCTCCGACGTCCAGGCCATCCAGGCTTCTGGCCAGGACTCACGCATCTTTCAGGTCAGCCTCCTGGGACCTGATCTGCAAAAGCTGGAAGAATACTCGAACGCCATTAAAACCAGCTTGCGAAAGGTTCCAGGTCTGGTGGACGTCGACTCAACTTTGTCCCTCAGGAAGCCGGAAGTCCAAGTCGAAATCGACCGTGAACGAGCCAGCGATCTGGGCATTCCCGTCCAGACCATCGCCACGACACTCAACGTCTTAATCGGTGGACAGGCGGTGTCGCTCTACAAAGAAGGCACAGAGCAATACGATATCTGGCTGCGCGCAGACCGCCAGTTCCGAGCCAACCCGCAATATCTCGACACCCTGACCATCCCGTCACCCCGTGTCGGTTTGGTGCAATTATCGAGCGTCGCGAAACTGAATGAGTCCCGCGGCCCCAGTCAAATTGATCGCTTCAATCGGCAAAGGACTGTGACTTTGCTGGGCAATCCCGACACGGTTTCGCTCAATGAGGCCGTGCAACAGGCTCGGAAGGCGGTCGACGAACTCCATCTGCCACCGCAATACGAAGTCCGTTTTGGCGGACAGGCCAAGACCCTGGGAGATACGGCCTACTATTTCATGGTGGCACTCGGCCTGAGTATTCTGTTCATGTATTTGATCCTGGCCGCCCAATTTGAAAGTTGGGTACACCCCGTCAGTATTCTCGCCGCGTTGCCCGTAACGATTCCCTTCGGCCTCCTTTCGCTGCTTCTATTCCGGCAGCCGATGGATCTCTATGCCATGTTTGGATTGTTCATGCTGATTGGAATTGTCAAAAAGAATGGCATTTTGCAAGTCGACAAAACCAACGAATTGCGGCGTGCGGGAATGGAACGGGATCCTGCGATCCTGCTGGCCAATCACACACGTTTGCGTCCCATCCTGATGACAACGGTGATGCTGATTGCCGCGATGGTGCCGATTGCACTCGGCCAGGGGCCTGGTTCCGGAGCGCGTGCCAGCATGGCCAAAGTCATCATCGGCGGCCAGATGCTCAGCCTGTTGCTGGCCTTGCTGGTCACCCCAGTCACCTATTCACTATTTGATTCCTTTGGAAATCTGTTTAAACGGAAGAAATGAGACAAGTCCAAAGCGCAAGCGAGTGCGTATGAGTTTGTTAACATCGGTTTATACTTCTATGTGGGCGTCACATACTGTGACAGACATCCCCGGTTGACCAATCGACTCAAGTCACGTCCATACATTCGCTTGCGTTCGAACGTGCATTGGTCGGTGACTAAGTCGGACCATTTGCGTGGATCATCCTATCCAGACGGTGCAGGGGTCGCAGTCGATCCCGAAAGTGGTCGCAGCCCAGTAGTTCCGCTTGACAGCCGCTCAATTAGCAGGCAGAGTTATAGGAGTGGGAAGAGAATTTGATTGAGAGTGCTGGATGGCGCTCGCATCTGACCACCCGTGGAAGGCTTTCATCGATGCTGGCTCAACTGATTCCCCAAGACGGAGGACAGCCGATCACAATCGATCGAGACCTGACACTGGTTGGGCGGAATCGCCACATCTGCGACCTGCATCTCAATCATATCAGTGTTTCAAAAATACATTGCCTGATCGTCAAGACTGACGGACTGCTCTTCATCCGGGACTTGGGCAGCAGTAATGGCACCCGCGTCAACGGCCAGCGAGTCAGTCGTGGAGCGTTGCTTCCCGGAGATCAGCTGGCATTCGCCAATTTGAAATACAAAGTCTATCTCGGGCCTGATAAGCCAATTCGGTCGGATCAGACAGAAGTTATCCCCGTCGTTCAGAATCTGATCAAGAAAAAAAGACCTGCCGATGCATCGGGTGCCTCGCATTCCATGCGGAAGCCGCCGATGAAGGCCAAACCGGTACTCGCGGAAAGCGACAGCGACGTGCGAATCGTCCGAGACCGTAGCGAAGACGACCTGGAAATC
>JAQGHT010000787.1 GCA_028291565.1 Planctomycetaceae bacterium
CCACCCCACAGCAGCATGCGATTCGACCACGCCAGCAATGCCTCAAACGGCAAACCGGCCAGTTGATCAGCGACATCCCGGCTGGCTGCGATCATGGCCACGCCGTCCTGGATGCACCGTTCGCGAACCGCGGCATCCAGATTCTCATAGACGACCTGCTCACTCAGGCAGACGGCCAGAGGAACCAGGCCGGATTTCGCCAAGTCGGTTTGTTCCGCATAACGTGCCAGCAAATAGGCCGACGTGGTCGCGGCCGCCAGCTGAACCGGCTTGATCTTGAACCGTTTGGTGAAATTCACGCGGTTCTGTTTGGCGCTGAAACTCACACCTTCGGCTGTAAAAATCGGCGGCAGATTGGGCAGCGCCGAGCGGTCGACTCGGGCTTCCACCACGTCCTTGATCGCCATCTCGAACCGATCTTTCGGTACCGGTGCGACCTTCTCGAACTGGCCATTCTTGAAAGTCTGCGCAAATGCCTGGCCCGCTTCCAGGACGATCGAGCCGACTAGTTCACCATCGCGGTAAACCTGTAAACTATAGTAGGCGTCTTCCAATCTCGGTTTGGCATAGGTCCTGAATCGGAGATAAAGGTCGTTTTCCGTGCAGACGTACGAGACTTCACTTAAGTCGATCTCGGGGGAAGCAACTCCGGCCGTTTTTTTCGCGTCGAATACGTTGACATTGTCCCGTGCGTCCTCAGCGGCCACCGGGACGGCCGCCCAATCGTCGTCCATGCCGTCGATCTTGAGTTTCTGCGAGACTTTCTTCAAGGCACTCGCCCGGTGCAGCAGTTTCTGGGGACAGACCAGTTCGATGGCTCGAACCGCCTCTTTTTCGGCTGTCAAAGACCGCAAGTAGGCCAGGGCCTTGAGGCGCCCTGACGCGGAGACCTTTCGGTCAGCAGGAAAGTCGAAGCAGGCATCAATGTCGAGCTTTTCTCCACACTGACCATCGGCACAAAAGATTACCAGCAAAAGTAAAGTCACGACTTTTTCCCACATCGATTCGCTCCGATTGAAGGCCGTCAGAATTACTTCTTGAGTTGGATATCGAGTTTCGTATCGCCCTTGACTTCAATCTCGGTGTAAGTGTCGCCGTCCACGTAGACCGTAATTTTCTTGCCGACTTTTTTTCCGAAATCAAGTTCGTACTCGCCATCAGCAGTGTACTTCGCCTTCTTGGAATTCCAGCTTGTGGAGATCTTTCGAGTCTTCTTAACCTTGGATCCATCCTTGTGCACAATAGTGCCATAAAGCTTGTCGGCACATGCGAACGTCGAAGAGAACAGGATCGACAAGGCCACAGAAACTGCAACAATCTTGGGCATCGGAGCATCCTTTGTCTGGGTCATTGAAACAGATCGGCCAACTTTGGGTTGACCTTGTCGTTAGCCTCTGCTGTCGCTGTTCGGCCGCGAATTACTCAGCAGCGAACTGCCACGCATCTTCGAGTAACTCGCAAAGTTCTTTTGATGTGACTGCGGAGAGGACTACGATCATCAGCGGGTAGTTCAAATAGTTATCAGTGATGTCGTATGCTTGGGGATTGGCCTGCATTAGAATTTCACGCGGGCCAAAGTCGATTTTGATGACTACCGTTTCACCATCGGGAAGAAGTCTTGCGAACAGTTTTTTCTTGACGAAGAAGCCTGGCGTCCCATACGACGGCCGCTCAACCGTGTCCGGCAGGGCGAGTGCAAGTTTGCGGACGGTTTCCGGAACGGCCATTGACTGACTCCTGGACGTTTTGTAACAAAACTCGCGAGAGATTGCGCTCTCGCCCACTCAATTCGCGACCTCAGCCGCCCCCCAAGGTCTAGCAACCTTCGCTACGGGGGTGGAACCGCCGCCGCTTGCGTCGCGATCGGACCATAATGTTGAATCCGTCGATTGGTTCCGAATTCAAATAGCTCTTGATAGGCCTTGGAATCATCCAGGTCGCACGCATGGACAATCAGTTCGTCTCCGAGCGTTTTGGTTTGAGCGACAATTTCACCAGAAGGAGCAATGATTGAACTCAGGCCAATCATGCTGACGCCTTCTTCAATGCCCGCCTTGGCAACCGCAACAATCCAACAGGCGTTCTGGTAAGCTCCGGACTGCATGCACAGTTGATGCTGAAAGTTCGTCAGTCGATCCATATGTGGATGTTCGGGGATGTGGTCGGGGGTGTTGTAGCCGATGAGAACCAGTTCCGCCCCTTTGAGAGCCAGCAGCCGGTACGATTCAGACCAGCGGCGATCATTGCAGATCTGGATCCCAACGACTCCGCCAAATGCACGCCAGGTTTCGAACGGACGGTCACCAAATTCGAAGTAGCGTTTCTCCAGATTCTGAAACGGATTGTCAGGTCGATACTCGACGTGACCCGGCAAATGGATCTTGCGAAAGTGCCCAATCTTCTGGCCATCTTTGCCAACCAGAATCGCGGAGTTGAACCGCCGCTTTTTGCCGCCTTCAAACGTCAGTTCGGCATATCCCAGATGAAATCCAATGCCCAGCCGAGCCGCCTCATCGAACAGCGGCTGAGTTTCCGGTCCCGGCATTTCCCGTTCGAACCAGGCATCCAGCTCCGCTTCGTCCTCAATCCACCAATGCGGAAAAAATGCGGTCAAAGCCACTTCGGGAAAGACCACGAGATCACACCCTTGCCGATGTGCTTCTCGCAGTTGTTGAATCTGTCGCTCAACGACAGCCGAGCGGCTTTCTTCACGCAGAATAGGTCCGCTCTGAGCGGCACCGATAGTGACGATTCTAGACATGCTCGTTCTCGCCAGTCAGAAGATTAAGGAAAACCGATCTTTTACAGTTCACAAATAGAGGAACCGAAACGTTGCTTTATCACCGCCACCGGGCTTGCCCCGGTGGGT
>JAQGHT010000813.1 GCA_028291565.1 Planctomycetaceae bacterium
AGGAAGTGTATCATCGGTGTCGGCAGTAACTGGGTCGATTCGGACGCTTCAGAGTCGGATATTATCTTTTATCTGACTGCAGAGAGTTTCGAAAACGTGAAGTTCAATCGTGTTTGGAGTAAGACCAATCCCCAGGAGCGAGCGGTGCAATACTTATTTGCGAATGGAGATACAAACCCGAAGTTCGCGGCTCAAGCGATTGCGCATTGGGCTAAAGGCCCCTACAATGTGTCTTAGACCGCACACAGTTAAGAATGCCACGTTTGATTGCGGCGATCAGCGTTGAAAAAGACTCCCTCGAGACCGCGAACCGTCGCTAATTCATTCCCGATATGGCGGCCGTTGATCTCGATACTCGTTCGCGTCAGTCGCCAATTTGGTTGCCAGGTCGGTTTCGCCGATTTCTCTCAGACTGGCCGACACACCGTCGAAATAGTCAGAGATATTCGGCGGAATCGGCGGGCCGTCACGCCCTGCCCCGGTAATCGCATCCAAGTCGTCGATACACCCTTGAAGCGCGGCCAACGATTCCGCCTGACGGTTCTGTTTCCCCAGAAAATCTCCCAACGCCTGACGCGCGGCAAGTCGTTCGAATCGCATCAGTGGTTCATCGGGATGTCGTTCAATAACGGGATCCAATAATTCGACCGCGTGCCGTAAATTCTGTTCCGCGTCCGCGATCAGCCCCATCTTGAACAATACGATCCCCAGTTCCTTGCGAGCTCCGGCCACGAGTCCTGTGTGCTCGGGACGATGTCCGGACTCGGCGGAAAGGTCGTCCGCCAATTGCAACGCCCGACGTAATTCTTTCTCGCGAGCCGCCAAAGCAACGGAACTCTTATCAACACTCTTCGCACCGAGATACGATTCAATCAAGTCGTGCTGTGATCGCGTCTCGAGCGGTCCGATGGCTGCCTGTGCTTCGAATAATTCCACGGCGCGGCGATGCGCCACGGCGGACTGTTCCTGCTGCCCCAGCAATCCCTGAAGATTCCCCACCTGGTGATACGCTTTGGCCGCTTCACGCTGCACATAGGACGAGCTACCAGAATTACTGGCGGCGAATTTCTCATAAAATGTGAGTATACTTTTCAGCAGTTCCGCTTCGTCCTGGGCAACTCGCAAGGGCCGTCCGCCTGGTCCATCTTCCGGACGCGGTGGCGGCGGTCGATTAAATCCTCCTGGCCCTGGAGGACCACCGAAGCCACCCGGTCCACGTGGCGGCGGACCAAAACGGCCTCCGGGCGGCCCCTGGCGCTCGCCCGGTGGTCCACCCGGATGAGGGCCGTGACCATCAAACGGACGCCGATTCATAGCCCCGTTACCTCGTTTGGAAATCTTGTCAAACAAGTCTTCAATCGCAGCCAGAGACAGTGCGACATTCGCATCCGCGCGTTTTGTCGCCAATTCCGCCTGTTGGCGCAGTTTTGATTCTCGTTCCAACGCCTTCCCCGTCCGAACATATCCCGCCCAGCCAACCGTTGCCGCCAGCAGCAGAGAAGCGGTTGCCGTCGCTGTCAACGTCGCAATCAAACGATTGCGACGCGACCACCGCCACAGCCGTTCAATGGCCGTCGTCCGTCGGGCCAGAATCGGGCGATCCTCCAGAAACCGTCGCAGGTCATTCGCAAAGGCTTGAGCCGTCGGGTATCGATTTGCTGGTTCTCGCGCGATCGCTTTCAGAACAACCGTTTCCAAATCGCGAGGAATCAAGGGATTCAGCTTGCGCGGATTCGGCGGCTGATCCTCACTTTTGCGACGAATTAAACGGGACGGGTTCGAGTCCTGAAACCCCGCCTCCAATGTCATTAACTCGTACAGTGTCAACCCCAGGCTGTAGACATCGCTCCGCACGTCAGACTGCGATTGAAACTGCTCGGGAGCCATGTATTGCAATGTGCCGACGATGTCACCCGTCCGGGTCAGATCCTCATTATCCATTTGCTTTGCGAGACCAAAATCGGTCACCCAAATGATGCCGTGACCATCCAACATGACATTCGCCGGCTTGATGTCACGATGCAGAATTCCCTGATCGTGGGCATGTTGTAAGGCGCTGGCAACATCGACACCCATCTGGGCGATTTCAGTCCACCGCTCCGAGTCTGGCTTGACTCCAGGCAGGGCTTGTTCGTTTTTCCAATCCCGAATGACTTGATCCAGTCCCCGTCCGTCAATGAACTGCATGACGTAATAGTACAACCCGTCATGTTCACCGAAACTCAAAACCGGCACGATATTGGAATGATGCAGCCGGGCAGCAGCCTGGGCCTCGCGTTCGAAGCGCGTAAATCGCTTGGCATCCAGACGCGAACGCAGCGGCAGCACTTTCAACGCCACGCGGCGTTCCAGAGTGACCTGTTCCGCTTCATAGACGATGCCCATGCCCCCCTGCCCCACTTCGCGGATAATCCGAAAATCGGGCAGGGAATCCAGACTGCGTTTGAGTGCCGAGCCCCCCAGAGGCCGATTGTGCTTGGCCTTTTCCAACATCATCACGGACGGTAACAGAGACTTCAAACGATCCGCGACCTGTGGATAGCGCTCGATGTATTCGGTGACCGTCGGTACTTCTCCACGTCGGCAACGCTGCGTGAACTCTTCCGCGACTAGATCGATGATCGTTGGATCAGGTTCATCAGCGATGGTCATCGAGTCTTGCCTTGAACTGTTGAATTGGATGATTGAGCAACGCCATGTCAGACTCTCACGCCATCGGGCTTGCCCCTGCGGTATCTACGCAAGTCTCATCGAAAAGACTGACTCTCCCCTCGCCTCGGTACTCCGGGGAGAGGGGGCAGGGGGTGAGGGGTTCGGTTGACGTGTCATTCTAGGCGGCAAAATACAGGGAAAACAGATTGAATTAATCGCTGGTGACTCGGAGCTTACTCTTTCCCCTCACCCCCACCCCTCTCCCCGGAGTACCGAGGCGAGGGGGGCAGGAAATCGTCGCTTTATCAGGCTTTTTGATCTCTCGACTTGTGTAGATACCAATGCCGCAAGGGATAACAGCCTTTGTTAACGATTTGATTTGTCAATCATTCACCGTAAATCCCCGGCAGTTTTTCCAGCACATCCTTCAGTCGGTCAAGTGCCCGGATATAGCGTTTGCTGGCCGCTCCTTTATCGATGCCGAGGATCTCGGCGACTTCCTGATTGCTCAGTTCCTCAAAATGACGTAACGCCAGGACTTCCCGGTCAATCGGTTCCATACTATTCAAAATCGCTTCGATTTGTTCGGCCACTTCACCTCGAATCGCAGCCCGGCTGGGGGACGTGTCGTCGCCGGCCAAACGAGCCACCAGACAGATTGAGGTCGCGGCGAATTGCCCCGCCCCGACCAACGAAACCTCCTGCCCGGCGTCACGCATCTGAGCCCCCAGATGCTGGCGGTGGACGTCGATCAACCGCTGACTGGCCACCAACCGCAACCAGACAAAAAAAGGCATGTCCGGCTTCGCCAGAAAGTGTTGAACTCGCTTCTGTGCGTCGATGTAAGTCTCCTGCACGACATCAGATGCGGATACACGCCCACCGAGGCGTCGATCCAGCCGCAAGTCGACCATCCGCCACAGACGCTCCTGAAAGTGGACGAACAATTCACCCATCACCTCTGTCTCACCCCGCCCCAGGCGGTCGAGCAGCGGTTGGATGTCCTGTTCGGTATCACTCATGGCGGGACCTGTTTCTGAATACGATTTCGCAGAATCAATAAGTCAATATACGAAATTTGGAAGGCAAGTTCGACAGGATATTAGAGAGAATTCAGGGACGCCCCTTCAAACACCCCTTTGATATTGTCAATTCCGAAGACAGATCCCTGATTTCCGGGCAGATAGCAACAATCCATAAGAATTCCGGCCACAGCCTGTCCACAAACCAGAGCCCAGTCCGTTTAACAATGCGTGGACGAAACAACAACGACTTCGCTCAACCAAACATCCGAAGTCGCATCAATGCGGGCCGTGGTCACACGTACGAAAAAAGGGCCGA
>JAQGHT010000840.1 GCA_028291565.1 Planctomycetaceae bacterium
TCGGTGAAAAATGAACTTTGAACCACCTGACCCCGCATCGCGCGAGGTTTCGACAAGGGTATCCTTCACTCACGAGGAGGATTGGGGTCATTGCTCGTGTACCATTTCCCCTCGATGCGTTGAAAGACGGGGCCACCGGGATAACTCGTTTCGCCTGGAACCAGGACGCGTGTGAGATCGAATACCGCGATTGTTTTCGGCCCCACTTCTCGAATCTTGGGGTCTACTTTCAGCAGCACGCGCATCATGTTAAGAAACTCACTCCGTTTTGCGGCCAGCCGTTTCGCCATTACAGGCCGCATTTCGGCCGGAATCCCTTCGAACTCCTGCGGCGAGATTAAGTGCTTCAAGAGTTCTTCATCGCGTTTCTCTTCCAGCAATTTAATGGCCTCAACAATCGTCTGTTTGAGTTGAGGGTCAAATTTCTTTTCGGGAGCGCTGCCTGGAATCGGCTCGCAGCGTTGGAATTCCAGCAGGTGGACAGATTGTCCAGCCAGAGCCTCGAACTTGGTTGGACGCTTGGCATCAACGCTGCCAACGCTTGACAGGCACAGAATCAATTTGTCACCTTCGAAGCGGTAGATTCCTGGGTGGAATCCAATATCCAATTGCTTGGGATTGGCCTTCGGATCGAGCTTCCATTCCTCGGGCGTTCCGATAATTGAGGTCGTCTTTTCAGTAATAATCAGTTTTGTCGTCCCAAACTTGGTGGTCTCACCTTGCTGAGTCAACGACGTTTCGTACCAGGAGCCGATCAATCGATCACGATCCGTTGCGGCCTGTTTGCCCGCTTGCGCAGCTGCAAATGGAATGCTTCCGACGCAACCGCTCAGAAATGTCAGCAAGGCGATTGGAAATGGATGTAAACGAAACTTTGTCATCGCGACCTCTGAATTGATTGATACCCAAAACGGACACTTCTCGCGGCTGCTGTTGTGTTCAATGTCTCAATGCTTCTTTATCCGAGTTGGTTCAAGATTGTCAACCTGCTCGTGATTCCTATCGCCATTTCATAGGGTGGCGGTTTGCTAAGGATTTGCGCCGCAATAAGTGCCGTAGGATGGGCACGCTTGCCCGTCGATGGCCTGAAAGGCCGTAGGCAACTTCCGACAGTTATTGATGCGCCGATCCTAGAGCGGTTTAACCTTGCACTTGCCTGTTTTTCCCCCCTCGCCACGGTACTCCGGGGAGAGGGGCCGGGGGTGAGGGGCTTCGGTAGACGTCGTGACTGGGAACATCAAAATGATTAAAACCAGTGCATAACATGGCATTTCTAATGTGAAGTCACCCGCTTTCCCCTCACCCCCAACCCCTCTCCCCGGGGTACCAGGGCGAGGGGAGAATGAAACAGGCGAAGACATTGACCGGCAGATGCAAAGTTAAACCGCTATAATTCGGCGTAAACTCATCGGCAGCGAGGACGAATGGAGAAAAGCGTTCAGACGTCAAAGGCATTGACCCGTTCATCAGTAACGATGAAGTAATGCCAGGACATCAACGAATCTGCCCGGCGGGTGGAGTTGGGGATCGGCTCACGGTCGATTGCTGCCAACAGCCGAGCGGCATTGGTTGGCAATGCCAACCGATCTTGTGCGACCAAGATCGTCCGGGACTTGGGGCAATAGCCCCGAAACAGAGGCTGAAATCAACGCACTTCGAAACTGCGTTCGAAAAGGCTTGCCATTCGGAAACGGCCAATGGGTCCGTAGTAGGGCGGTTCTGTCAGGCCGCGAAACCACAATGCGACTACGAGGACGACCCAGGAAAGAGGCCTGACCCCTTTGACCCCTTTGTGATGTCTTCGTTGACGGATCGATCGCAATTCCGAGGCTGGCGTTACTTCGTGGGAAACTCTCGCACGGCTCGAACTTCGGGCGTGGGATCGGGAAGATCGCCTTTTCTCCATTTCGCCGCCAACTCACTTTCAGGGGGAGCCGAATCAATGCTGACGTGCGAATAACTGTTCAAGTACGCCGGAACAGGACCCTTTGTTGCTTTCGAGTCTTTCTTCATTCCGGACTTGGCAACAGCTTTTGGTTCTCCGTTCTTTTCCGGTAGTTTCTTTTCTGGTAACTTCGGTTCTGGGATCTTTATCCCATTCCGTTCCTTTTCCGGATTTTTCACACCAGATTTCTCGTCGCTGGACTTTGATCGGATTATGCCTTCCCTGGTTCGATCGATGCTCTTAGGTTCTAAGGTCGCTTTCGCGCCAGGCTCGACATTGTCGACGAACCAGACTTCGGAATTTCCCCAATTCGTGGAAAAGAGAACGCAAAAGCTGCGGTTGCGGAGCGGCGAAACGTTCGTCAGTTCTCCGGCCACCGGTAGCATTTTGGGCTTGGTGGATTGGCCCCATTTTAGATCAGCGACACCGAAATGATTTGCTGCGAGTTCCAGGTAGGTTTCACCGTTTTCCCGATCTCCTTGCCGTCGGATGCTCGTATCCGCGACCTTCGCATTGGGCATCTGTTTGGGGATTTCTTTATCGACCAGCGGCTTCAGTGAATTCGGCGTTCCTCCGAATGCAGTTCGAAAGTCCGCGAGATTTTTATCTGAAGAGTAGTCGTCGAGACCGGTGAGCGCACTAATCGTTTGAAAATACTTCGCCAATCCTGGCTTGTTTTTCTTCATGAAGTACCAGCACAATGTTCGTCCGTCCTCGCTGGAGTATTTGGTGGCAAAGTCCTCCGCCGACTTTTGAAACGTTTTCGCGTCGTCCGCGACTAAGCGGTCCCAATCTGAGTATTTGAGGCCGAATTTCGTTTGAGACAAGACGTGCGGCGGGGGACCGGAGTGTGTGGCCTGAAACTGGTCTTTGCCCTCGTCGAAGCCTAAACACAGGCATCGCAAGAACCACCAGGGAACCGGCGCGAACCTGTTGAGGATTCCGGTGTGATAGAATTGCTGCTGGGCCAACACGTGCGTCATGTTGCCGTTTTCCTTTGTCACGTCAGCCATGGAAAATGAAGCGATGTTCGTGCGCTGGGTGTACCAGCCGTTTTCAAAGGGCGGGATGACGCCGAAGTTTTGAGTCTGCTCGCCCTGATAATACGCGTAAGCCAGCCGAGGTGATTCGAAAACGGTAATGATCGCGGGGAGGCTGGGTTTTCGCTGCTTCAGGTTCTGTTGCTTCGCGAATTCGGAGACACCCTTGACCGCACGATAGTACGTTTGCTGAATCTGTTTGAGATACGGTTCGACCCGTGGTTCGTATTTCTCGGCGAGTTTGTCTTCCAGGAACAGCAGGATGATACAATCCGGAGTGATCAAAGATCGCACCAGTGCTCCATCCATTGGCCGGCCAGCTAGTACGAATTTCACGAGTTGTTGAGGTGTGGCGTACGGTTGGGCCGGGCTTTTCATCCGCGACTGAATGTCACTGTTGTCGATCACGAATTGGAAGCCTTCAGTCGTTTCGAAAACCATCCGTTTGTCATTCTCTGACAGGATGCTGCCATACATTGTGAACGGTTGAGTGCCAATTTTCGCTGTGACTACATCCCCGCGTGCCGGGACAATGTTCGACAATCCCATGCACACCAGGGTGATGAGTGCGAGCCAACGAGTTTGAAGAATGCGATTTGCAGAGTTCATGGGCAATGTTTCCAATGAGTTCCGCATCCGAGTTGAGCAGGCGATGGCTCGGACGAGACGTTCTGTTCCGATAAGACACCTGGTCTGAATTGTGCTGAATGGCCTTACGCAAGTCAATGTACGCTGCCATTTCTGCTGTGCCTTAGCACAGTTCAGTTGTGAATTCTAAGACGCTCTCAAAAATGATCGCCAGTGAAAACGTCTCAGGGATGTGACATGAAACAGCCGAATCATCTCCTTGTTGAATCAAATACCCCACGATTGAAGCCGCTCATCAGCTTATCACTTATGAAGATTGTCGGCGTATACGTCTCGCGTCCGTCCGTGTCCCAATCGATGATGCGCGGTTTCGTGGGCAATCGCCTTCTTGCCCTCTCTTTCAAATCGGGAAAGCGAACAGGGGTCAAACGTCATTGGCATTGCGATTCAGAATACAGAGTATCTTCTTGCCGCGATGCGATATGCTGAGCGAAACCCCGTTCGTGCCAACTTCGTTGAACGAGCTGGAGATTGGAGCTGGGGTTCGGCTGTTGTAGGGGGCAATGTTTTGGTCCACTGATGGTCTTTAACGCCCCCTCTTCTCATCGGGACTGCGGGGGCCATACCAGATCTCTAACCCGTCGCGTTGGAGGAACATTTTCGGCCCGCCGAAAAACCAGCGTGCGGCAATTCCAATAATAGCCCAGAACGATACGGAGCGTAGTTTGCGACCAGATGTGATAACCGTCGGTTTAGGAATTTCGAATTTCCCAAGTTTTTTCAGTGCATTGATGAACGCAACTTCTTCTGCGGCATAGTATCGCTCGCAAAAACCACCGATCGATGCGAACGCCTCCTTTTGACAAAACAGGAAGCAGCCGCCAACAAGCCGCAGGCGTCGAGCTAAAAATGCAGCCACGGGATACAGGATTCTCGCCCAAAGCGGCAGAATTCCGTCGAATGTAAAGACACAACCACCGCCGACGGCGCCGTGTCGGATCGCATGCAGAGCGGCTATAACTGCGTCGCTGTTCGCCAACGTGTCGGCATCAATGAAAAAGAGAACCTCACCACAGGCGGCCTTTGCTCCAGTATTTCGTGTCGCCGCGATTTGACGACAGGCAACGTGAATCACCCGAGCGCCGTTTGCCTTCGCGATCGATGACGTCGCGTCATGCGAGTCATCGTCGACGACGATGATCTC
This sequence comes from Planctomycetaceae bacterium, assembly GCA_028291565.1. Taxonomy (GTDB): domain Bacteria; phylum Planctomycetota; class Planctomycetia; order Planctomycetales; family Planctomycetaceae; genus JAKFVC01. The sequence continues at coordinate 4,778 of JAQGHT010000840.1, forward strand.
GAACGGTTCATTGGTCGCGTTTGCCGCCGCGCGAATCGCGGCAATGGTTGCCCCGATATGTTGTTCTTCCTCATGAGCTGGGATGACAAACGAGATCATAATCCACCAATTTGTCGCCTCGAATTCAATGCATCTTGTTCACGATGGAGAACTCAAAGAGAGCTCACAGGACAGGCATCTTTTCGTTGGTATCATGTTAATCCCAAAACCGGACGCAAATGAAGTGTCTGTCTTTAGATTTCCATTCCATCGTGGCACGCATTGGTTAACGAGTTCCATATCTTTCTCGACATCTGGAATCTAGGCGAGAATTGAGAGTTGCACAAACCACCTTTAAAACCTACCAAAAAACTGATACGTCGAAGAGTTTGCCTGAACGGCAAACCTCTTCGACTGCGAGTCTCGGCGAGACATCGCCTACAGCAAAATCGGTTTTTTTGGCAACCGCTTAAAGCACTGCCCCGTAGGGGTATATTAGTATCGGGCCTTTTTACGATCTCGATCGATTGCGATACGACGTCGTAGTGCAAAAACCCAATCCCCACCGAGACGAACTCGGTGGGGATTGAGCTGGCGAACCGCCAATCCGCAACAGTGGGACACGAATCCTTTGTGACGGAGTTGTTTGTCACCAGACGTAATTCAAGGCTGCGCTGATTTTACCAGAGTTGGTGACTGATGACTGCACTTCATTTCGTACTGATCAAGCCCAAGCTGCGAATTGATTTGTCGATCGTTCCTGAGATGCCGACGATGGGCTGACCTCCGGGTGTGATGACGTGTCTGACCTGACCGAGGCGATAATTGCCCGTCACCTTACTCCGCAAAGTTCTGCGCGTGGTCAGGCCGGTCTCCGCGATGTGGGAATAGGCGACTTGAAAGTTCTGGATGCCAGCGCCGGAATAGATCGAAATGCCGCTGATGGCGAAGCCTCGGGGTGCGCGCAACTCGCCCGCTTGCTGATTCGGTTCTGGCGCCATTCCGTGCCAGGCTCCCAGGCGTGGCCCCAACTTTGTTTCGAAGACAGCCTGAAAGCCACAAAACGTCCGTGAACCGTCGGCTTCGCTCTTGGTGTGGTAGTTCAAACCAATCAACAGGCCGCCGGGTTCGGGAATCTCTTGAAATGGGGCAGCACCTTCAGCGGCGGATTTGATTGGCTCAGTGTAGCTTTTCTCGGCCACTTTCGTCACGATGAATTCAACCAGCTCCACAGA
>JAQGHT010000853.1 GCA_028291565.1 Planctomycetaceae bacterium
AGTGTTCCGAACATACAGGCATGCGAGCTTCCGAAGACCACCAGACGGGGTGGGCTATTTCCCCAGTCATGAATGACCCCTCCAGTCTTCCAGACATCGACGGGGCGGGGGTCCGCAGGCGTCAAAATGACGTCGGAAAACTTTGAAGGCAACGGCGCTTGGGACAAACGTTCGGAACCGATGACATTATATCGAGCCGCATGATACTCCGGGCGGTCGAAAACGCTTCGCGAATCGGTGGATCGCAGCAGTACCATAAGCACGCCCGCTGTTGCACAGAACGAAACACAAGTGATAAGTAGACGCGGGCGCCAATTCTGGGTCCTACCGTGCAGACGGAGTGGCTGTTCGATACACCAATACGCGATCACAGACAAAACAATTCCCAATGCCGCGCCGATGAGCGTTCCCAACTGCTCCGAATCACCCGTAAGTTCCGCTTTCTTTCTTCCAATCACGATGAGGGGCCAATGCCACAGGTACAATGAATATGAGAGCTTTCCGATTGCGACCATAAAGGGCTTTGAGAGAAGCCGCGCCATCCGCGTATTGCCATCCACGATCGAGACGATCACTGCAACGGCGCCTAAAGCTGGGACGAGAGCGATCCACCCAGGAAAATCGGTCCCCTCAGTAATGACGAAGAATCCGGAAACAATTGTCGCAAGCCCTATCCAACCAGCAAGCTCCAACGCGAATGCGTTTTTGACGACTGTTTGCGGCTGGTTGACATCGGTTGGCATCTGACAGATGGCGACTACGGCGCCGAGCAGGGGCTCCCAGGCGCGAGTGGGGAGAAGATAAAACGTCGCCGCAGAGTTGGTCCGGATTCCGTTCACATTCAGGAAAAAACTCGCGACAGCCAGGCAACTCGTCACAGTTAAGATCAGTGTCCGCGAACGGCGCCCCAGAATCCAAAGGACAATCGGAAACACGAGGTAAAACTGCTCTTCGACGGCGAGCGACCACGTATGAAGAAGCGGCAGGGAATTCGCGGAATCGCCCCAATATCCCCCCGCAGTCAGCCAGATATAGACATTCGATAGATTACATAAAGCCCACAATCCATGCTGCGCGACCCTAACAGCTGTCCATGGCAACAATACGACATATGACAAGGCCACGGTGACCAGAATCATACAAATAGTATTGGGAAATAATCGTTGAATTCGGCGAATGTAGAACCCCCGTATCGTGAATTCTCCGATCCGCATGTCGTGCAGGATCACGGATGAAATCAAATACCCGGACAGAACGAAGAACACATCAACGCCGGTGAATCCCCCCTTGAGTGTCCCCGGCAAGGCATGGAAAAAAAGGACAGCCAGGATCGCAACTGCCCTGAGCCCATCGAGCGCTGGTATATATCTCATGAAGTGACCTCACCTTCGCGTTCAAACAATTGTCTGCAACTTCCGACTATTATGTCGTTTTGTTCACTTCAGCGACAATTCGGGTAAGCGAAATGATGTTTGAACCACTAATTCGCGCTAAGTCGCGAAGGATTGTCATGGTGAAATTCGTCGGGTATTGATGCGACAGCATTACCTCTTTCTTGCAACAAAAAGACAACTCGTACCGACGCTGGTTGAACGGCCCTGGATAATTGTCCGCGCTTCCCGCGCCAATAGCCATTTCATCACATTGACTGAAACACCGCCTGAAGTCCCGTGCTCTGCCTGATCCCCGAGCACTTTTTTCTGCCGCCCAAGTCCGAGTCGGGTCGGAATCGAACGGAGCAGGAAGATCGGAATCGTCAATGGACCAAACAAATAGGAGAACCATTCCAGTCGAAATTCCGGACCGAGTGAACGCTCTAACATGCGGCGGTTGTAACGACGAAAGTGTCCCGCGTGGACATCACTCTGAGACCACAACCAGTTGTGGGCTGGAACAGTTGCGTACAGGAGACCATCAGGCTTCAATATTTCGTGCAAATTGCGCACAAATCCGCGGTCATCTTCAATATGCTCTAAAACATCAAACAGCCCGACCGCAGCAACTGAGTTCGCTAAGAACCTCGCATTCTTGAGATCCGAACAGATCACTTCGGATACACCACGGTGCAGTTTGGCGTTCAATGCGCCGGCATATCCGGGTTCCAGCAAGATGGCTTGAAATCCCTGATCTAACATCGCTCGAGTCACATAACCGTTGCCACCGCCAATATCCACGACTGGACCAGTCGGAGGAAAACGCGACATCATCGAGATGATGCACGTGTTTCGGTGTTGGAACCAATAGGAGGCATCTTCCAGCTGAAAACAAATGTGATTCCCATCTTCCGGATACGAAATCGCGTCCCGCGAGTTCGAACACCAGATACCCCGCTCATCGAGACGCAGCTCCATTGAGATCGCCGGAACCGGGCTGGTTTGCAATTCTGGCACTGGTTGGTCCTTCAATGGTGCTTCAGCCTTGGTGCAGACGAAAAACGGGCCGATCCGCCTAAACACCCATCCATGGCAAAAGAATGCAGAAATTCGGAAGCAAACACGGTTCTCGAACTTCGCCCGCAGTCTGAGTGCGAACTTTAACCTTAACTCCGACTTGACGTAAAGTGCAATCTTGCGACAGCAACGAAAGCGGGTGTGCTTGGCAGCTTCTGTGTGCGGACATTTATGGCAACAAAATATGTGGAATGGGGGTTGAACGGCGAAAAGTGGCTTCAATAAAGGCACGATTCGCAAGAACACCGAGACACGGACCGTGGAGGATCGGCAAACGAAGCTGAGAAAAAAAGACTACAGCGGTTTAACCTTGAGTTTGCCTGTGCC
>JAQGHT010000874.1 GCA_028291565.1 Planctomycetaceae bacterium
ACGCTTATCCGTCCCGCGCGTTCTGCTCTGGTCAGCGCGTGAGCGACTTCCAACTCGAATACGTCTGGGGAGAGAAAGGGCAATCGCCAAGGAAGGCGGTGAATCAATGTCGCACTCTGCGCACGCAATGGGCTCGATGGCCCTGTCTTGGTTCGCCTCCCTGAACTTGGACCCAAAGTGTGAATCACACGCATCCCGTGGCATGGCCTTAAGGATGAAGGGAAGATCATTCCTATTGTCGATCAACCAAGATAGCTCGGATCCCGAACGCCTTTCAGGACCTTTTCGAGGGAGAGTTCGATGTCGTGGACAGCTTCAGGTGTTTGTGGAGTTCTGGATCATGATCTACGGCAGGACATCTTCCTTTATGGCTTCCTCCAATTCGAGTTCATGAATTGCCGAACTTGTCCCCGCATCTACTTCCACGGTGTCAGCATCGGGTTCGGATTTCTTGGTAACTCCCAACGCATGCTCTTCCGGTGTTCGTTCATCAGGTAGCGGATTTTGGTTCATGGTTCTTTCTTCCAATAAGAAACCCGCCATTTCTGGCGGGCTGTCACGACACTTAGATTTTCTCGCCAGAGGGTTTCTGGTGAAGGTGTTCCGCCTCCGGATTCTGCGGTCGGTTGACGGGTTTCACGTTCTCGTCATTTTGCCGGACCTTCTGAACGTTTGTGGTGCCATGCACAGGTTGCCCCCGACGGTCGGACTGTTTCTTTGGCTGTCCCATGATTTCTCCTAAAAAAGACTCGGACTACTCTCTCGGTCCGATGAGACCAAATGCACGGGCACCATGCGCGGCTACGCCGACGCCCCAGCCCATTGCGACCCAGTGGACCCACAGATGATCACGGTTCCGCGTGAGGTTCCTCGCCGCCAGTGAGCCGACCACAGCTACATAGATTGCGGCGTGAATGTAGAATTGCCGTTGACGCTCTTCAGGCGTCCTCGCGGCTCGCATTTCCTGCCGGGTTTCTCTTCGTTCAAGCCGCTCATCGCGGCGTTCTTCTCGTGCAGTAACCATTTTATCTCTCGACTGGAATTGGTTGCCGTGCCGTCAACCTGAAAGGTGAGCATCCAGACTTGAGAGTCACGAGGAGATCTAGTCGCTATTACCGTGCAATTGCAGACGGCGTGTTTCATTCGTTACCTATTAGTCGGGCAATTTGTGTGCCGGAAGCTGCTATTTGCAGAGCGGCCTGCTGAGTTTCGACATCGAAAAAAGCCCCCATTTACGGGGGCTTTGCCTTTCCTGAACGATGTTCCAACAAGAGTCTACATGTGGTGGGTATCCGCTAGCTCTTGTCGTATTTGGAGAAATGTTGACGTCGACGATCTTGGATCAGGTCGTCACTCCGGCGTTATTCTTCAAATTCGGCCGTAAGATTTACAAGAAGCCGTCGTCTCTCATCTCGAGTGGTCCAGCAGGATCGGTGACTATTCCGACAAGTTTGGTTGCAGTAAAGCAGTTGTAGTCGTTCCCAATTAAAGTCCGTGATTCGCCATTGAAGGATTACTTCTCTGTTGCAGATCGATTTGTTTTTGAGAATGCTCGATAAAGCAGCAGATCATAGACAATCTTAAGGCCGCCGGCGAGAAAGAATGGAATGCTCATCGTTCCGGCGCTCCCCACCAGAATTGTCGCGATCATTGGTGAAATCGATGCACCGACCGATCGAGCAACGGCAGTAACTCCTGCCGCGGCGGATCGCTCATCAGGACGTACGACAGCCATCGTATAGGCTTGGCGTGTCGGCACGTCCATCTGAGAAATGGAGAAACGTAACATCAATAGGCCACTGGCCCAATACACGTTGGGCATCAACGGAACGAGGATTAGTAGTACGTTAGATGGCAAATGCGTAAAAACCATCGTATTGACGAGTCCGAAGCGCGGAGCCATCCAGCCAGCGGCTAAAGCCGAAATACCAGCCAAGAGATTAGCGAATAGAAAGATCATTCCGAGAGTCGCCGGGTCACTGCCGAACCTGATGTAAAACCAATAGGCGATAACGCTTTGGATGACGAAGCCACCGCCCAATGCATCCAGCGCGAACAAGAGCGACAGTTTGAACACGGTCCTGCGAGATTCGTGGAGGCCCAGTACGGTCTTGCGAGGCGGGAAAGCCTCATTTCCCGTCGCTTCAATCGCCGAAGACAATAACGCAAACCCGCCGATCAACGCCACGCCGATGCCGGCGTAGGCCAACAACACCGGACGGCAAGCGGCGGCTCCGACCATGCCGAAATGCTGGGCGGCTTCGGCAATCAGTCCCCCCGCCAGTGCTCCCAGTGCAGTCGAGAACGAACCAGCAAGATTATACCAGGCGAATACTGATGTTCGCCGCTCGTCGCTGATCAGGTGCGACAGCGCTGCCTGCTCGACTGATAGGAATGGTCCGATCTCATTCCCGCTCGGGCTGATCACGCCAATCGTGGCGGCAATGAGGAGCAACAGGAAACTGCCCGTCGAGATAAACACAATTCCTGCCAGCACCATGAGAATTGCGCCGACGATCAAGGTCCGGCGGCGGCCAAGACGATCCGCAGTCGTTGTAAGCCAAAGGGAAATCACGGTGTCGCCCGCCAGCGTCAGCGACAACAGCAGTCCGACTTCCCACTCTTTCAAGCCGACTTCAACCAGGTACAGCACCAGCACGACCGAGAGCAGGCCATATGCGAACATCCTCGAACAACGAGTGATGAACAACAGCCAGATGTCTCGTGTCGTCTGTTCCACTACGTGCAAGTCGTCTCTCCGTCTAGTGAAAGGCTCCGTCCAGCTTCCCTCGCCGTACCATTTCCTGACCGTAGGCGTAAAGCGCATCGTATACGATCCACTCAGCGGCATTCAACTCGTGATCGTCTTTGAAGCCGAGATGCCGAAATCCTTCAGCGACCGCGTTCAGACCGGCAGATTCCGGTTGATGCCAAAGTGAATTGTCTGTATCAGCACCATTGACGATCTTCGCCAACAGAACCAGAGCTGGATCAGTCGTCAGTCCGTATTTCTTCACCAGGGCGTCGAAAGAGCATTCTGGGCCGTGGTGTCCGAATTCGACATTTGGAACGTCATAGGGAATGGCTCCCTCCCGCTCCGCAATTTTCAGCACATCCTCTGCGGGAACGAACAAGAATTCGGCCTCAGAGTCAATGAATTTTCGGATCAGCCAGGGACAGGCCACTCTATCAACTTTAACTCGCTCTCGCGTAATCCACTTCATGTCTCAATTCCGTTTCATTCAATGCCGCATCGCCATTCGCGAGCCCCGGTCCGCCGTGGGCTGCCACGCGACGAACAGGCAAGCCCAGTTTAGCGGGATCATGTGACTGCATGATAGCGGCGGTTCGCTTCGGCCCAATCAATGTGTTGCATGAACTTTTCAATATAGTCTGGCTTTTTGTTTTGATAATCGATGTAAAACGCGTGTTCATAGACATCAATCACGACCAATGGCATCGCCAGCCACATCGCTCCCATTGCGTGTTCGTCACTCACCACATTGAATAATTTGTCATTGACAGGATGTTGGACGAGCATCGCCCAACCCGCCGCCGCCTTGGCGCTGGCGATGAAATCAGCACTCCACTTTTCCAGCGAGCCAAACCGTTTTTCAATAGCCTTTCGGAGTTCGTCCGCGGGATCCATGGGCTTGAGTGCCAAACCATCGAAGTACATTTCATGCAAAATGACACTGTTGCCGCGGCTCGATTTCTGCCTCTGCATCGTCTCGAAAGCGAGCGGATCAACAGCCGTTCCCTTGTGAAAGCTGTCCTCGAATTTCGTGTCGATCGTCACGAATGCCTTGAGTGCGCCACCATAGTGGGCGGTGTGATGCGGAGCAATCTGCTGCGCACTCAGAAATCCGGGAATCTCTTTATGCTTCAGGGGTTTCAGAGCGCCCGTTGCCAGCCCGCTCTTGGAGAAGTCCGGCTTTTCGGATTCAGCAGCTTCAGTCAGCCCCGGCACCAGCAGTGACCCTGCGGCCGCCCCTGATGACGCGAAGAAGAAGTTACGTCGGGAGATGTTGTTCATGGTCATTGATTCCTTGAGTTTTCGGAACTGAAGACTGGTTAGTTGTTTTAACGTATAAACGCTACTCGTTTTGGGGCCTTGCCCACAGTGGCCTTTCCCAGCAACGTCAGCTTGCCATCTTGGGAAACGTCCACGAACTTCAACGTACTATCGCCAAGATTGCTGATCAGCACTCTGACAGGGGCACTGTGGCCGGGAATTGGCTCGATGCAGCACGGTTTCGAAACATCGGTTATCACCAGCCAATTGTCTTCCGAAGGGGTCGTGATTGTCGAAGTGCGGGACACAGGCATGGGGATTGCTCCTGAGCATCTACCGCATGTGTTTGACCGTTTTTACCGATCCGACGCGTCACGAAGCAGTGACGGAAATGGGGCCGGACTGGGGCTGGCGATTTGTCAATCCATCGTCAGGAGCCTGGACGGTTCGATTCTCGCCGAGAGCGAACTTGCCAATGGGACGACATTGACGGTAATACTACCTCCACGAGCTACTTCGGCGACTTGATTGTATTGACCTGATCTCTGAATTATCGGAAGTGGATCGGGTGCGTCAATTGGAATCGGGACCAAGAAGTCTATGAAGGAATTGCTTGGTAGGTTCGGATTGGTCTGAGAGGGGTTTGCCGAGAACCCATTTTGCGAAAATCTCTGAGGTGTGTTTCCGGTATTGCAAGTTCCTGATTCCCTACATCCTCTGATGTGGAAGGTGACACGGCTTTTGGCCTGAAATCTCGAGTTAGTTGCGATCAACTTGCCAGGAAACGGTCTCTGGTGAGTCGATCAACCCTGCCAATACTCCTGGATCGGGCGGTTTCGTGAGATGGTGATTAAACCCCGCTTCTTTTGAACGGCGTCGGTCTACTGCCTGCCCGTAGCCCGTGAGGGCCATGATCACCACGCCCTCGAGTTCCGGTTCTGATCGCAAGCTCTTTGCAACTTCGTAGCCGCTCATGCCCGGCATCCCGATGTCCAACAGGATAATCGTAGGCTTGTAGGTCCGAGCCCGTTCGATTGCGTCCGGACCATTGAAAGCAGTCTGGACTTCATGGCCCCAGTGCCTGAGTAACCGCTCGACGCTCTGTGCCGCATCCACATTATCATCGACCACGAGAATGCGTTGTCCGGACTTGCGGGGACCTTTCCCGAATAGCGACCGGTCCGCGTTCTTTGGTTTCTCAGATGAAACCGCCAGACTGACAACGAATTCGCTTCCAAACGTTAAGCCAGGGCTTGTCGCCGTCACGCTCCCCCCGTGCATTTCCACAATGCGTTTCACAAGGGTGAGACCGATTCCCAGTCCGCCCCGTGTCCGAGCGATCGAGTTGTCCGCCTGCTCAAAGAGTTTGAAGACTCTCGCGAGTTCTTCTTCGGTCATCCCGATTCCATTATCACGGACGCGGATCAAGACGTTGTCTTCTTTGGGTTCTACGGAGAGCCAGATTTGACTCGGCTTGTCGGTGTATTTCGCAGCGTTTGCCAGAAGATTGCTGATGACCTGGGCGAGCCTCACGCTATCCCCATGCACCGCGATGGCCCGTGCCGGACGTGTGATCATCAGCTCATGGCCACGCGCGTC
>JAQGHT010000910.1 GCA_028291565.1 Planctomycetaceae bacterium
ACTGGGCCACGACCCGCTGTTTCAGGTACTTCAGGATATTCTTCTGATCTTTGCGCAAATCAACCGTCACTTGTTATCTCCTCGCCAATGGGCGCCGGTCGGCAGATGAGAGTCACCGTCCCGATGATCAGATTGACAATCATTCCCAGCACGCCGAGGATCAACGGGACAACCTGGTACGTCGAGACTTCGCTCAGCATGTCGAGTGGGACCGGAATATTTGAAAACAGGACGACCGCTACTGCGGCGCGATGGCTGAGATACGTGGCAATCCATCCAGCAACCAGACATCCCACGGCGGGCATCAGGCAGTAAATGACGACTCGCCGTTTCTCGATCGAAGAATTCAACGCCAGGCACAAGGCAATGATGATCGATGTGAGAACGAGAAACTGAATCAGGCTCAAGCTGTCCACCGTAGGACTAAAACGAAATAGCATCGAAGGACTCCAAGCCTTGCTCCAATCTGCCAACTGGAATGTCGTGATCAAAGTAATATCTTTTCCGAGCATTAGATGTTCCTGATATCGATGCACGCTGACAGAGGTTGCGACGCGGTGAATTCTGGATGCGAATTCGATCCCGCCAATTTGGTTGAAAAAGAAGATCTTATCGTGAGTAATGCGTAGTGTCACGAATGGCAGCGCAATTCGTGGTCGACGCAATACGCGCGCACGTTGCGGTTACAGAACAATCGTTTAACCCTGAGCCATCGGCGAGGGTGCCTGTGTGAGTTCGGCGAAAAGTGTCCAGATTTGCCTCGTATTCGTGGAACTTCAAAAGCAGCAGATTTGCTGTTCCGAGTTCCGAGTAAAACAGTTAATGATTCCCCGTTCCTGAGGATCGGCGAATCATTAACTGTTGGAGCTATTGACGTGTTTCCGAGCTTTGCTACGGGCTGGGAAGCCCGTGGTTCGGCACTTATCGGTACGCCAGTCCTACGTGCGAACGGTTGAGAAGAGCTGATCCAGGACTGCGGATTTCGCGGCGACCTGATTGTTGGTGCTGCCCCCTTCGTACTTATTCATGAAGAAGGTCTCCCAGGTCGTTGCGAAATCGTCGTAAGGATTGTAACTGCCGTAGTCGCGCGCGAAACTCTTGGACGTTTGAGACGCGAGGTAATACCAGGTCTTGTCCGCGTTCGCATTGGAATTCTGCGTGTAGCTCGATTTTTGATTCGCCGGCAGGGCGTCATATTGGGTCTTCGGGATCCAGCCGCTGATGGGCAGGAAGTTGTTCGTGAATTGGCTGGTCGTCTGCCAGCCGTGACCGAACTCATGATAAACTGTCGTCATGGCCTGGCTGTTGCTCGAAAAGTTTGCATTGCCCATCGAGATCGTCTGGCTGCCGTCGTTCCAGCCGAGATACGTCGTGCCCGAAAGGTTCGCTCCGACACGCCGGAACGTGTATTCCGATCCATCGGGAGACTTCAACAATCGGGTGTTTCCGGTTTCACGCTGCAGGTCGGCAAACGCGCGGTCGAGTGTCTCAATGTTCGATTCCGTCCAGGTTCCCGGTGCGAATGTTGTCGTTGAGTTGCCGAGTGATACGGAGATATTCGCAGTCGCATCGATGAAATTGATCGTGGCATCCTGGGTTCCGTGATCGACGATCGTATTGGTCGCGGCACTCCAGGTGAGGAACCGGTCGTCATCCGCACCGCCAACGAGTGTGTTGGATCCCAAGCCGCCAAACAACCCGTCATCGCCGTTACCGCCATTCAGCACATCGTTGCCGTCACCACCGTAGAGCGTGTCGTTACCCGATTCCCCATTCAGAGTGTCGTTGCCGGCTTCGCCCATCAATTTGTCATCGCCGTCGCCGCCCCAGAGAGTGTCGTCGCCATTTCCACCATAGATGGTGTCATTCGCTCCGTTCTGTTCGCCCGCATAACCATCCGTGCAGCCGACCAGCCAATCGTTTCCGTTCTCGCCATAGATGGTATCATTGCCGTCTTCACCCACCAGACGGTCGTTGCCGTCTCCACCCCATAACGTGTCGTCTCCCGCTCCACCGTAAATTCGGTCGTTCCCTGGCTCAGAGGGATTGCCGTCGAAGCAGCCGACGAGCCAGTCGTTACCGTTGCCGCCGTAGATGACATCGTCGCCCCCTTCACCCACCAGGCGGTCATCGCCGTTGTTGCCATAAATCGTGTCGTTTCCGGCTCCGCCGAAGATCGTGTCATTGCCACTTCCGCCAGTGAGGATATCGTTCCCGGATGAACCATAAATCACCACATTGCCAGTAAAATTGGCCGCGTTGATAACGACCATACCGAATCCATTGTCGGCACCGTACAGTCTCGCCGTGTCAATGCTGCTCAAGCTGTCGGATCCAGAACCAAATGTATCCAGACGTATACTGGCAAGCGTGGCATTGGAAAGACTGGCGTTGACCAGATCCGATTCGATCAGCGTATCGGTTCCGTTCCCGCCGTTGATCGTGTCGTTCCCGGAAGACCCTGTGATCGTGTCATTCCCCGATTCGCCATTGATCGTATCGTTGCCGCCGTCGCCGTTCAGAGTGTCGTCGCCGTCTCCGCCCCAGAGGGTGTCGTCACCACTCCCGCCGGAGATGGTGTCATTCGCACCATTGAGTTCGCCGGCATAGCCATCGGTGCAGCCAACCAGCCAGTCGTTTCCGTTTTCGCCATTGATGGTATCGTTGCCGTCTTCACCGATCAGCCGGTCGTCGCCGTCGCCACCCCAGAGTGTGTCATCACCGGCTCCACCGTAGATTGTGTCGTTGCCAGGTTCCGCGGCATTGCCGTCGTAGCAGCCGACCAGCCAGTCATTTCCATTTTCACCATGGATCACATCGTTCCCTGCTTCGCCGACCAGACGATCATTGCCGTCACCACCCCAGATCGTATCGTTTCCATCGCCGCCGTAAATCGTGTCGTTACCGGGTTCCTTGGAGTTGCCGTCATAGCAGCCGACCAGCCAATCGTTTCCACTACCACCATTAATCGTGTCGTTTCCGGCCTCGCCGACCAGGCGATCATCGCCATCACCACCCGAAATTGAATCGTCACCGTTACCTCCATAAATCGTGTCGTTTCCGCTGCCGCCAGTCAAAGTGTCGGCGAGCGCACCGCCCGTGATTTTGTCGTTTCCGTCGCCACCATCCGCGACGATCTTCAGATTCACGTTGGTCGCACTGAAGGAATCGTCACCCGCATTGCCATGGAACACGAACTGACCGGCAGTCACCTTCGATTTCGCGAACGTCTGAGACTTTCCATCTTCCACAACCTTAAAACTAGTCTTGGTTTGCGTGACGACTACGACGTCATTGCCGGCAGTGCCGTCAACAACCAGGCTGCCACTCGAGATATAGGCGGGAACCACTCGAGTCTCGAGAGCTTCCACCGCCATCCACGTCTTGGGTGTCCGCCGTTTTTGTTTGCCGCTGTTGATCGCATTTCCGAAGATTGTCTTGAGCAGGTTCATGATCGTGTCCTTGTCCGGTTCGATTTGTGACGTCCGCTACCGCGAAAGGTCTTGATTTTGATTTGATTTGGCCGTCGTTTCGGCCTACACCAGATCAATTGCTTTCGCCGTCAGAACCGAACAAAGAAAAAAGAAAATTCTTTTCCGAAGAAACTCCGTTGCTCTCTCGTGTAGAGGTAAATCCATACGGAGTACCGACATGAGGGATTTCGGGAGGCTGTCGCTAAGGTCGGGCGGCAGAATTACGGTGGTGAGAACCGGCGTAACAATAATTGTCGGGAATTGGTGAGCCGGACGCCGACCTGCGGTCGCTTAGGTTCGGCATGAGCTTTTTAAGTTGCGCTGTTTGGGCAATTCCCCAGTCCCGACAGGGACAACCGACAATAGCCCACCGTTTTCAACGGTGGGTGAATGAAGAAAAGCGAATGACAAGTCCCGGTAGGGACGGCAGATCCCGTTTTTCATTCTTTTTGATCGTTCGCGGCTTCACTTAACATCTTTGAATGCCCCAATTGACCCATTGGAATCAATCTTTCGTCCCTGTCGGGACTTTTGATTTCCGTTTCCTCTTATCCCCACCGTTGAAACGGTTGGACTATTATCGATCGTCCCTTCCGGGACTCAGCGTAAGCATGCACTGTGCTTCAAAAGCGGGTCCCTTCTTGCGATCCCAATTCATACCTACGATGATCCCTCGTAGGTCATTACTGAGGTCGAAAGCGGCGGGACGCCGCTTCTACATGAGTTAATGCGGTTGGATCGCGCTCGCATCCAGGACGACTCGAAACCCGAAGATTGAATCGCGCGCGGTGGGGGGGGACGCAAGACGATTTGCGGAACGACTGTCTGCGGGGCTGCTGCCCCAATCCCCACCTCGGTGCACCCGTAACGTGCCCATTTTCGCGCCCCGAGGGTCATCTGCGGACCTTTGCGATAATTGCTGGTAGTAGTCCGCGGCCCACCAGTCTTGAACCCATTCCCGCACATTGCCGTGAGTGTCATACAAACCAAAAGGATTCGCCTTCAACTGACCCACGGCGCGCGTTTTTAAACCTGAGTTTGCAATCAGCCACGCAGCGTGTTTCAAGTCAGCGTTTTGATCGCCGGTCCAGTAACGGGAATTTGTGCCTGCACGGCACGCGAATTCCCACTCAGCCTCGGTGGGTAAGCGATAACCACTCCCCGGAATCTGAGTGACCTTGTCTTCCTGAATCTGATAGATGGGTAACAGTTTCTCTTTCTCGCTCAGCTTATTGCAAAACTCAACTGCGTCGACCCAACTGACCATTTCCACCGGATATTGTAACGTGTCCTCTTCGGCTACGGTAAATCGTGAGGGCTTCTTACTCATGACGGATTCGTATTGACGTTGTGTGACTTCGTAAATTCCGATGTAGTAAGGGTTGCTCAACAGGACGGAGTGGGAGGGTGCTTCACTTTTGACGGCGTCCTCGTAAATCTTGTTCGCAGGAATGTTCGCCGGGACCGATTCTTCGATCTCTTGGGGGCTGGCTCCCATTGTGAACACACCGGGCGGAATCAACCGCAGTTTCAGACCAATCGAGTTTGTCTGAAGAACGGGAAGACCGAGATGTTTCGCCCAGACTTCCTGATGCGCGCGCGCCGCGTCAGTATTGAAAGGCACCGCGGCGAAAGTGGGGCGGCCAACGCCGGGAGCTTGACGTTCGAGGATCATTTTACAACGAGACTTGTCACTCCGCTGTTCAAAAATTGCGTTGATTTGCGCTCCGGAGAAATCGCCAGTGACGGTCGCTCCACCTTCAGAAACGGCCTTTGCGGCGCTCTCCGAAAGTGGCGTGGACAGAGTCCATTGCAGGTGGGTTCCCTCAATCGTACCGTCGACCATCCATGCATAGGGAATAATGGTCACATATTCACCCCGAAACGTCTTGCCCGTTCGTTCTGTGATGATCAACGTCACGTCCCCGGTTTCCATATGGGGTGGCAGAAAAGAATACTGACCTTTCCAGATTGTTCCCGCCAGGAACGAATCGGCGGCAGTCGAATTTCTCGTATTGCTGTCCGATTGTGCTTGCGGCGCGACGTCCTGCGGAACAGGATTTGGCTGCTGATTCTCAGTCAACTGTTGTTCTGAAGATGTTTTCACCGTCGAATTTGACCACAGCAACAAGCCGAGTGCACTCATCACAATAACGGCAACGAGCCCCACGGTTGTCGCGGCCCGGAAGCCTTTTCTCCTGGTCAAGCCCTCTGATTTCAGCAGTTGGGAGAGTTGATTTGCGAATTCGGTCATCGAACTGAATCGATCTTCCGGCTTTTTGGCCAGGGCCTTCAAACAGATGCCGTCCAACCTCGGATCGAGTTCCGGTTTGATCTTTGACGGGGGGACTGGAGATTCAATCAAAGTCTTGCGAAGTATTTCAACGCGATTTCCCAGGAAAGGAGGACGGCCTGTCAGCAATTCATAAAGAATCGCCCCCAAACTGTAAATGTCAGATCGAGGTCCCACCGCATCTGCGTCATAGTGAACCTGCTCTGGAGGCATGTATGTCACTGAGCCCAATGTCACTCCCTGTTCTGTCAAGCTGGTGGAGAGAGATCCCGCCCGCAGTGCGAGTCCAAAATCCGTGATGACTGGTTCTCCGCCTTCAGTCAACAGGATATTCGCGGGCTTCAGGTCGCGATGTACGACACCTGCTTGATGGGCGACGGCCAATGCCAGCGCCACCTGGATTATCAATCGGGCCGCCTCTTCCGGGGGGATGGTTTTGTTGGGTTGATATTGTTCGCGGCCACCAGCGCGACTTTGTTGACGCTGATCCTCGCGAGCGGACATATCGTTCTTGCCCGTACGAGATTTTATTGCATCCGCAAGGGAGCCACCCGCGATGTAGGGCATCGTCAGAAAATCGACACCATCGATTTGCCCCACATCAAAGACCGGGCACAATTGAGGGTGATTGAGCAATGCGCCGGTCCGAGCCTCACGGGCGAATCGGACACTGACGATGTCACTAAGCGAGCGATCCGAGCGTGGAATTTTAATTGCCACCCGTCGATCTAACTTGGTGTCGTCCGCCAGATAGACCGTACCCATTCCGCCTCGCCCCAATTGCGAAAGGAGACGATATCGGCCGAACATCTGTGGGAAGTGCTCGGGCTTCGATCCGGGGTCTGTTTCCTCGAGGCTGCTGTTCGGCTCGTTGGTCCCGCCGGCTTGGTTCATCGCCGCGTGCAGTGACAGTTGATCGCGGAGCGTTTCGGCAATCGCTGGAAAACGACGACAATAATCATCGGCTTCGACTGGTTCTCCGAGTTCCTCTCGGGCCAGGTATTCGGTATAGACCAAGTCCAGAACGGCTTCTGGGTCGGGTGGATCACCCGGGAGGCGACGCACATAGTCATCGACGGGGATCGGCTTCCCATGTCTCGCACGGGACTTGAGATCCCTTCTGAGGACTTCCACAAATTCGGAACTCGACAGCGTTTCCGAGTCCAGAAATGAGTCTAAGGCCGCGACGTCCTGGTATCCCAGATTCCAGCGGCTGGCGAAGCGTTGGACTGGATTAATCGGAATTTGCTCGAACTCATCGTGAATGGAATCCATTGAATACTACTCGACATCGTCATCATCGAGCCCCAACGCCTTCACGGCACGTTTCACGGCGCGGTTGTATTGGACTCGCCGGCTATCCGCCGTTCCGCCCATTTCCTGAGTAATCTGAACCCACGACAGACCTTCAGTTCTGAAGTTGACCAGTTGCCGCTCTTCAGTATCCAATAATGTGTGAAAGCGTTCAAGCAGCTCACGATTGATGGCGATACCACTCGGACTGGGGGCGGCCATTTCAATCTGATTGAGATCTTCGGGGCCACCTGAAACACGTCGATGGTCCCGTTTTTGCCGGGTCTGCGCCCGAGCAGACGCGGCCAGCTTATTACGCGTGATTTGAACCAGGAGTCCGGCCAAACGCTCGGGGCAATCGAACTCAAACTGTCCAGCCGCCGTTCTGACGAAAAAGCTGGCGAGCACGGACTGGCAAACGTCTTCAGAATCGAAGCCCCGTTGCAGCCGGCGGTCTTCCATGCGAAAACGGACTTCCCGGCGGACCAACGGCGCGAAGCGACGGACCAGTTCGGCCGCAGCTTCGCCATCCCCATCCCGAATCCGTGCGATAAACTCGCTAAAATCGTCTGTCTGCGCCATGGTTCGCACCGGAATTCCCAGGCCCGCAATCCCTATCTGTGCTGTCCGTATCCAAAACGAGTTGAGGTGATATTGCGTTACAAGACGAATCGCCGACAGGCACACTTGAAGCCAGATCGCTACGCATTGGCCGGAAGACTATCAAGCCCGCAATGCGAACATAACTCAATCGCAAGTCTGATTTTACGATCAATGGTAATCTAAACAAAAGTGACTTGGGAAATCAATCTCAGTTGTTCAAATTGGCGTGTTTCAAAGCAATGTTACGTCGCCGAGTCGCGGGCAGCATTGGTGTTCTCGACTAGCCTATTTTCTGGCGAAAGCGGAAAAGGTGTTCGGATTCGAGACTATTC
>JAQGHT010000928.1 GCA_028291565.1 Planctomycetaceae bacterium
AAAGTTCATTCTTCACCAAGTTTTGGTGAAGAATGAACTTTGAACCACCTGACCCCGCTTCGTACGCGCTCGAAAGCGTCGGGGCTACCTGGTAAATCCGGTATAGAAACTGAAGGCCCCACCTTCGAGTGGCATTTTATCAGTCGCCTTCGAGGACTTACGGTCGGACGATTTCACTTCGACTTCCTCGTCCATAATGATCACTCTCGGCGTCAAAATTAAATAAGTCGACAGAGCGCCTGGTTTGCCTGACGGATTCGATTCATCGCCTGGCAATCGGAACAAAATCGATTCTCCATCCACGAGTCGTCCATCGAATGATTTCGACACCTGCGATTCCTTGCCGGACCTGTTATTCGTCACACTCATCATCGTGGCCATGCACCGCCGATCAGCACCAATCTTGACTTTAACAGTCACCGACAGATCTTTGTCAAATCCTACGCTGGCGGTTTGACCGTTAAACATTGTGACCTTGGGTGCATACATGACATTGCATTCCGGACGACTCTGCACTTCTTTGGTCAAGAATTCCCGCTGTGCTGTCGTGAGCAATTTCACGGGCAATGTGTCATCTTCCTGACAGCAGGAGGTCTCTTCGCCAAATTCGATCGACGGAGGACCAAAGATGAGTGCCGCCATCAGCGGATGAACGCTTTGAGCACAGTTCGCGCCGAACTGCAACCAGGATTCAAGCGGGCATTGCGCCTCACACATGTTGCATTCTGTTTCCCCGGTCAGGTCAGAGATCGCCACGACCCGTTGCCCATTCAGTATGAAACCATCTTTACTGGACAAATCAAAATCAAAATCAATGCCCTTCCGCTCAATACCGCTGATTGGACAGATTTCGCTCGTAACAGACAGACCGTTCAACCCCGCAAATTCGGATCCCATTCGGGATTCCAATTCCGCTCGCGACAATAAAACATCTTGTGGACTGACGATGATCCCGGCATCAGCCAGAGATTTCGGACTTCCAGAGATGACCTTCAGTTCAACGACCGACTGGATATCCAGCTCTTTTCGCAATTTTCTCAGCAGTTCCGAGATCTGTTCATGAACTGCAGGAGTCGCACGAATGACCAGGCTTAAGGTCGTGTCAAATGGTTTAATTGAAGAGGGGCCACCAACCTCATCCCACTCAGTCGTAGCAATGCTGCTCGTGATCGTGTTGATCAATGTCTTAAAGTCGGCCTTTTTCGTTGCGGGAGTAGTATCAGCTCCGGCACCGATTCCGACATGTGCTGGGATCGGAATCACCAAATCGGCGACAGGATAGACCCGCCTCTCTTGCGCTGCTTCGAACTGCTCTCCAACTTTGCGCTCCGCAGAGACGCGTTTCAAATTCTTGGGACGCTTCACCAGCACAACGTCATCACCTCCGTCGCGGATTGCCACCTTGTTTGAACTTGGGACGGCAAGTTTTGGGCTCACGACCAGATAAGTAATCAAACGCTCCTCATTCGCCACTCCCAGTCCGGGTGCTCCAAGCGGAGCATCTAAAGCGATCAGCAGAGCTTCTTCACTCTCGAGAAACTCGCTCAACGAGATGCGTTGAGTCAATGCCGCCGGCCCTTGCTCGGAATGGAACGACAAGCGCAACAAGACCGCCTTTTGATCGGGCGTCAAATGACTGTGAATTCCCAGCGCCAGGATTTTTCCGGAGGAATCAATGACGGAATTGGAAAGTTCCGTCCCCTGTTCATTCGGCAATGCCAGTCTCGGCAAGTTGGCGACGCTGACTCGTGGAGCCGCTTGCGCGACCTTCAAGATCTCCTGACGCTCTTCAAGCGACAGTCGTCGCGTGGCCAGGGATTCACCACTATGTCGAACAATCTTTTCGCGCTTCGCACACAACGGAGTCGAGACATCGGCATGAGACGTGGAATGGGTCGTCAGAGGATGCAACGATTCTGCTCGATCATGATTAACATCTGTCGCCTGTGGTAAGACCGGAACAGTGATCGGAGTCGGCAGGGCATCCTTCGCGGCATTGAGCTTATGCTGCGAAATGTGCTGTGCAGTCTCACTCTGGATCGCAATTCCCAATCGATCCAATGTGGAAACAGGCCCCTTGATTAAATGCATCGAGATGCCTGCTTCGTCGTCGGAATGGAAATTCGATTCACCATACCCGGCGGATGCGACGATCAATGGCACATTGTAGGACGAAAGTAATCCCTCGTTTACGAATCCTTTAATTTGAAATTGAATACGCCCAACCGGCGGAGCAGGAACGGTCGTCAATTGTCGCTGACTATTTTTTTCTGAGGCGGGAGCCGAAGCAATTCCGGCGTGTTGCACGGCACAGGCCGCGTTCAACGGCTCGAGACAGCCACCCGAACACGTTTTAATGGCCGATGCCACGAGCTGATTGTTGATTCCCAAACCAATTTCCAAATTGAGCGGCCCGCGAAGTTCAACTCGCGTCTGTTGTTGAGATTGGTCGGGAAACTCTGGAACCAAACCCGTCCAGTATTCCGAACCTAGCACCTTGAGCCGCTCTTGAGCCAGTCGAGAAAACTCCGTATTGGGAAACTCCTTGACAATCGTTTCGCAATAGACCGCTTCAGCGGCTGGCTTCGTTCGTCCCCGATAATATTGAGCTCGCTGCCAATACTTTTGAGCGTTCGACGCGCCGGTCAGTTCTGGGTTGAACTGAATGACCAACCCCTGCACGGCCCCGGCCACTGCCCGTTGTTGAACACTGCTGGGCGCCTCACAGGTCGCTGGCGTAATGACACGAGAGCCGGTCAGCAGCGCTGAGACGCCGCCATTTTGGACATTTTCGGTCGGCCCGCAACTCGCGGCCTGCCCTCCGCTCGCGGGCGTAATGACACGAGACTTGGTCACCGTCGCCGGGAATACAATCTGCTGTCCGCTACGAGTGAGAAAGACATGCCGCAACATCATCACGGCGAGCGGATCGGAGCTGTTCTTCAAAAAGCTCTCTTTGGCCAAGGCCTCTGCCTGAGCATATTCACCGGCATTCAGCAGGCCATTGAATTTCTCCACCGACTGAATTTGCCTGCTGGACGAATCCGCTTCGCCAGCGAAGACAGGCATGATACTGGCTGCGCCGATGACTATCGCGCAGACACTCGCACAGAACGCACATTTCATGGGAACTCCCTTTCCAGAAATGAACCAGGCGGTACGTCAGAATTTGCGGAAACCGGCTTTGCCAGAATTCCATCTACGCACACTGCCGAACGGCCACCCTCATGGCCATCCGGAATCTTACCAACGAGTCCAAATCGTCCCAAGGTCAAAATACCGGGCGTTTGATTGAAGAAAGCGACCTTCATCTCCTAAAGGCGTCGCCTGTTACCCCGATCGAGACAGCTCCATCGGCTTCTCAAACCGATCCAAGACCCGAATCTTCAGCATCGCATAGTCCGGTTGATCCAGAACCCCAGAATCGACAAGTGTGAATGCCGCCGCTCGCGCTTCCTTCAGTACGGCTTCGTCGCGTACCAGGTCCGCGACTTTCAGCGGCAAATCTCCATGCTGCCGAGTTCCCAACACGTCGCCCGGACCGCGCAGTTTGAAGTCCGCTTCCGCGATTTCGAATCCGTTAGTGGACGTCTCCAGGGCCAGTAACCGTTGCATCGCGTCGGCCTTGTCGGTTTCCGTAAATAGAAAACAATACCCCTGAAAATCACCACGCCCGATGCGACCTCGAAGTTGGTGCAACTGTGAAAGTCCAAATCGCTCGGCCTGAAAAATCACCATGATATTCGCATTGGGCACGTCGACCCCAACCTCGATCACGGTGGTTGAAACCAGCACTTGAATCTTCCCCGCACGGAATTCCGCCATCTGCTGGGCCTTCAAATCCCGATCCATCTGGCCATGCACCAGCCCAATGTGCACGCCTTGCAATTCATCTTCCTGCAAACGGCGATACATCGCCTCTGCACTTGCCAGGCCATCGCTAAAACTCTCAAAACTGTCTTCAACTCGCGGACAGACGACGTAGACCTGCCGGCCTGAATGCACTTTTTGACGGATGAAATCCCAGGCCTTCGCCCGATTCACAGCCGTGGACACACGGCTGGTGACAATCTTCTGTCGGCCGGGCGGAAGTTCACCGTTGATCGACAAATCCAAATCGCCAAATTGAGTCAGGCAGAGACTGCGGGGAATAGGTGTTGCCGTCATCACGAGCATATGCACAGTTTCAGCCCCGCTGGAAAAATGGGCTCGCTGCATGACGCCAAAACGGTGCTGTTCATCGACAACCACCAGTCCCAGTTTCGCGAAATTCACATCCTTTTGAATCAGGGCTTGTGTCCCAACGACCAGCTGCGCCGTCCCGCTGCGGATTTGCTCCAGGGCAGCCTGACGATCTTTTGTTCCCAAACCGCCGGTCAGCAGCAAGCGCTGCACACGACTGTGCGACAGCAATCTTTCGACGGTTTGCCAGTGCTGCACGGTCAAGAGCTCTGTCGGCGCCATCAGACAGGCTTGATATCCCGCCGCAATCGCGACCAGCATGCCATAAATGGCGATCGCGGTCTTGCCGGCCCCGACGTCGGCCTGCAGCAGGCGGTTCATCGCACTTCCCGACTGCAAGTCATTGACGATGTCCAGAATCGCGGCATCCTGCCCGGCCGTCAAAGAAAAGGGAAACAGCCGCCGGATTCGCGCATCAATTTTGGGCGTTGTCTGCAAGACAGGCGCCGGACTACGCCGCTTCCAATAGCGCCGCCGTAAAGCTAAAGCAATCTGAAAATCCAGCAAGTCATGAAAGACCAGGCACCGCTTCGCAGCCTGCGCTTCGTGCATGTTTCGAGGCAAATGCAATTTCAACAGCGCGTCGCTCAATGCCGGCAATTGCAATTTGACACGAAACGCGGGTGGCGTCGGATCCGTGACAAATTCCACGAATTGCTCCACCGCAGCCTGAGCAATCCGTCGCATCTCGGCCATTTTCAAGCCGTCAGTCAACCCGTACCGCGGAAGGACCGACAAAGCCGACGAAACGTCGTCCTCTTCGCCAATATGCTGAACCTCGGGATTGGGAATCTCCCAGCGTCCTTGACTCCACTTCGGCTTGCCCGAAAAAACCACGTTCTCATTCGGCTGGAATTTCTTATACATCCAGACCTGGTTAAACCACGTGGCTCGCAAATATCCACCCTCGCACTCCAGCAGAACCGCTACCAGAGTCCGTCCGCCGGTCAGTTGACGATAGTCGATATCCACGACTTTGCCGCGGACAGACTGAGTTTTCCCACTTTCCAGATCACGGACAGAACGCACGTCTGTCAGATCCAGATAATCGCGCGGCAGATACCACAACAGATCCTGCGCCGTGTGCAGTCCAAGCTTTGCCAGCAGCTCAGCCCGCTTGGGGCCGACGCCTGTCAAGAACTGCAACGGCGTCAGCAACGGATCTTCGGGCATTGATCTGAGAGCGTGAAGGAAATGCGGATCGGAAAAGTCCAAGAAAACGGAGCAATTACAAAAATCTGCCCTCTCTGCCCGAACTTTCGGGGTGAAAGAACAGAGCCTGACTCAAACGTGAACCACTCCTTTAGGGGCCGATCCGCTTTATAGGAGAGACAATGACACGCTCAATGGTGACGAAATAGCAAAATCAATCTCGCAACCACTGAAATCTTAGCAGTGTCGGCGACTCGCACCAAGTCTACGTCCGCGTGGAATTGGAAAGCCTGCCATTGCTCGACGGCTGAGGTATAATCAAACCCGTAGCGACCAACCGGGTCGGAACGCCCGAATTCACACAGAAGAAACAGGCATCGTCCATGACTGATCACGTCACATTGAAAGTGGGCGACACGGCCCCTGCGTTTGAACTGCAAGCCTGGCCCACTGGCCAAGTCAAACTGCCCCAGTTCAAAGGCAAACAGAATGTCGTCCTCTACTTTTATCCTCGAGACGATACTCCCGGCTGCACAACCGAAGCTTGCGATTTTCGTGACAACCTGGCGAGAATTCAGGGAGCCGGGACCGCCATTCTCGGGATGAGCACCGACGATGTCGCGTCACATGAGAAATTCGCCGCCAAGTTCAGTCTGCCATTCCCTTTGTTGGCGGATCCAGATCACGCGGTGTGCGAAAAATATGGAGTGTGGGTCGAGAAGACCAACTACGGCAAGAAGTACATGGGAATTCAGCGAACGACTTTCTTGATCGATAAGCAAGGCAAGATCGCGGCAATCTGGCCCAATGTGAAAGTCGCCGGTCATGTCGACGCCGTGATTGAAGCGCTCGCGGCACTCCCTTCGTAATGCTGTTTGAAACTCAGTTTTCGCAGTTCTTTCTGGCCTCATCCGGCCAAGTCGGTCAATTCTCGAAAAGATTTCAGTAACGGAATAACATCGATGAAACACGGTACTGACGAAGAGAAAAGTCGGCTTGCTCCTGCAGAGAAGGGTCGGGCTGTGGGGCATCACCCACGGTGGCATCTCACCGGTTTTGCATTGATGACCGCAATCGCCACCTGTCTGGCCAGTGCTTCAAGTCCCGTGCAGCATTCCAAGTTCAATCGAATTGTCGAGATTGGGAAAAAGGCGCCGGAATGGAAGGATTTGCCCGGCGTCGATGGCAAACCGCACAGTCTGGCCGAGCTCAAAGACTCGAAAATCGTGGTCGTGATTTTCCTGCGTAACAATTGTCCAATTGCTCAAGCTTACGAAGGCCGGATTCTGGCCTTCATCGAGAAGTATCGAAATCAGAAAGTTACTGTCATTGGAATCAATGTCAGCGCCGAACCCGGCGAAGACCTTGAGAAAATGAAGGCAAGAG
>JAQGHT010000936.1 GCA_028291565.1 Planctomycetaceae bacterium
ATAACTGTCCGAACTATTGACAATTCGTTATTGAACCACGGATCACACAGATTACACGGATGAATTCAAGTGAGCGACGTAAAAATGCACATTCGCCAGGGATTTCAAATGTTCTATCTGTGTAATCTGTGTAATCCGTGGTTAATTTGCGATAAATAGCGACTGCACTATGACAATTAAACTACCTGACAGTAATTACTTCACCGGTCCTAAGCGGCGCTTCGCTGCCGGTAATGTTCCTCAGATACCTGCAGCCACGCTGTCGTGCGACTTCGTTCAATCGGTGCGCGCTGCTAAAATAGCTGCCGATCTGCTTCGTTGACCCCAGCAGTTTTTGCAGTGTTGATTTCCAGTCAGCCGCATCGATTTGTAACCGTGTCAAGATGTCGAGAATATTCTCGGAATGACTCTGCTTGCCTGGTCGCATCAGGCGACTGGACCAATCGACGAGTTGCAGATAACCCGACAGAGAAACGCCTCGAATCAATCCGGCAAGCCCCTGGCCATACTGATCGCGGCGGTCTTCGATTGGAAACAGCCAACCGCCTCATTTATGTCTGCATCAGAGGCCGTATAGTTGATTTCGTAATTGGACACCCGGAGGCGAACGAGAATCGACTTATGAACATGTTGGCCGCAATTCAACTCATCCCTGCACTGCAGATCATATTCACGACCGAAATCGAATTTATCGAAGACTCATTTCGAGAATTGAGTTCTGAACAGTACGAAATCTTCCGCCACAAGCACGGTCAGAATCAGGAGCGCATTTTCGAGATCGTCCCGATTGAGCGAACCGCCATTGAGAGAACTGCGGAGAAGGTCACATTGGAACTGTCAATCGTGACGGATTCCGAGAGGCAGCAACTTTTTCAAGGAGTCCGGTTCATCCACCATTGTACCGAATCAGACGGATTGTCACCGGAAACAACTTTTCACGATCGTTTAAAGTACTTACGTAAGAAGCTACCGCCCGTGTTCCTGAGTGTGCCGTCTGCGTAAAAACTGTTCGAAGGAATCCGAAGGAATAAGGGGGCGGGCATATTTCACTTCTGTCCACTCGTTCTCAGCGGTTGAAATCCTTGTCTTTGTGTACTGTCTGACGATTGAAACAATACGAGTGAGAAAGGGGCCGGCCGATATCAGTTTTGATGCCTGCCCCCTTTCCTCGGCCTGAATTGATACTATTTTGGGTGCCAATGTGCCCATCGTTCTTCGGAGTTCCAACGCAAAAGGTCTGCATCAAGGCGATGGCTCGACAGTGCACCCCCGCCGGTCGTCGATGGGGGCCGGTCGATCGATGTGGCAAAGAGTCCAATCAGTCTGACCGCTGCTTAGCTTACCAAATACTCGTATTAGGTCCGCTGATGTGACGAGTCCCCCGATCGATGCGCAGTCACACGCGTATAATTGGGCAGTTGGGCCTGATCCATTGCCGTATGTCCGCTAATTGTGATGCTCCATGATTCCTTTTTCAGTACTCGATCTCTCCCCCATTGCTGAGGGCAGCGATGCCGCACAGTCGTTTCGGAATACGCTCGATCTGGCCCAGCATGCCGAGCAGTGGGGTTACCGGCGCTACTGGCTGGCGGAACATCATGGGATGCCCGGGATCGCGAGTGCCGCGACGTCGGTCTTGATTGGCTATGTCGCCGGTGGGACGAAGACCATTCGCGTCGGAGCCGGCGGCATCATGTTACCGAATCACTCGCCGATGGTCGTCGCCGAACAGTTCGGAACTCTCGAGTCGCTCTACCCCGGCCGCATTGATCTGGGACTCGGACGAGCTCCGGGTTCTGATGAGGCGACCGCACGGGCGTTACGCCGAAATCTCGAATCGAGTGCTCGGGAATTTCCGCAAGATGTCCTCGAGCTGATGAATTATTTTTCACCCGATCCCGGCCAACAGCTGCAAGCGGTGCCCGCAGCCGGGTTGGATGTCCCGATCTGGATCCTGGGCTCGAGCTTGTTCGGGGCCCAACTGGCAGCGGCGTTAGGGTTGCCTTACGCATTCGCATCGCACTTCGCACCGGCCGAGATGATGCAGGCGATTGAAGTCTATCGCGAAACCTTCCTTCCGTCCCCCCGGCTGGCGAAACCGCATGTGATGCTGGGTTTCAATGTGTTCGCGGCCGACAGTGATGAGGAAGCGCAACTGCTGGCGAGCTCGATGCAGCAGGCGTTCGTCAACCTGCGGACGGGCCATCCCACGCGGCTACCGCCACCCGTGCCAGGTTATTTAGAACAGCTCAACCCAGCGAGCCGGAGTCTGCTCAATCAAGTCTTATCCTGTTCTGCAATCGGCTCGCCGCGGACGGTGTTTCAGGCGTTGAAGACATTCATTGCGAGCACACAACCCGACGAACTGATGATTACTTCGCAGATCTATGAGCATGAGGCACGACTGCGATCATTCGAAATCACCGCAGACTTTTTCAAGCCCCGATAAACAGCCGTGTCCGTGAGCGTCGGAGTGCCACGGTTCTTGAACTTGGGGGAGATCGGTGACTCAGAGCGAGGGGGTTCTCGATCATGCCTCTCACCGACCAGATTGATTCGCCCCCTGGTATCGTGTAAGTTTGCAAGCACGCATTCCCTTTTATCGGTCCCCGCACGGTTGCATCTGCATTGAGCGACGCGTCTCAGTCCATTCACGCCCTTGAGCCGCTAGAAATCGGCGGAACCGTTGCGCGCATCGGTCTCGACGTCCAAGACCATGTGGCAGCTGGTTTCTGCCTGGATATGGTGACGGAAGAAAGGCTCGGCCAGATATGGACCGAGACCCAAGACGACGTTTTCCTTTTGTGGATAAACGACGGGGTTGAAGAGGTCGAATTCGTTCAGGTGAAGAGCAACGAACTCGATCAATTATGGAGCATTGCGGAATTGCTCAAGAAGGAGCCCGTCGCAGAGGACGACCATGGGGCGGGTGGGGACGGGAAACCAAATAAGAGCAAAAAGAAGGAAGGCCGTTGCATACTTGAGAAATCGCTACAATATGACCGATGCAGCGAAAGCGTTCGTTTTCGAATCGTCACCTGCCGACCTGTAAA
>JAQGHT010000161.1 GCA_028291565.1 Planctomycetaceae bacterium
ACGACGCCAGTGCGAATCTGATCGTGATGAAGCTGTTGTTCCTGCAGTCGGAAAACCGGCATCAGGACATTCATATGTATGTCAATTCGCCCGGCGGATCCGTCACCGCGACAATGGCGATCTATGACACGATGCAGTTTCTGGAATGCAATGTTGCCACCTACTGTGTCGGTCTGGCGGCCAGCGGCGGCGCGATCGTCCTGGCCGGTGGTACGAAGGGCAAGCGTTATGCCTTGCCCCACTCCAAAATGATGATCCATCAGCCGTATGGCCAGGTTGGCGGCCAGGTTTCGGACATCGAAATCCAAGCCAAGGACATCCTGGAAACGCGCGAAATCCTGAATGTCATTCTCGCCAAGCATACCGGTCAGTCTATTGAAGTGATTGCGAAAGACACCGATCGGGATCGGTATTTGAGCGCGGAGCAGGCCAAGGTCTACGGGTTGGTAGACGAAGTTTTGACCCCTGCCGCGAAGAAGACTGAGATTGGAAAGATCGAAGTTATCGCTCCCCCCACGTAGGCAGGATTTGCTTCCGAATTGCAATTGCTTCGTTTTACAAAACTTGATATTTGACCCTCGGCAAGAGGTTCGCTGCAAAATTGGAACGCTGTGGATCCCACGCTGGGATCCTTTCGCGGCCTGATCTGCGTCGAGCCCTGCCGCTACAACTGAGTGAGCTCAACATGACGGTTCTTGTTCCGTACGTTGTCGAAAAGAGTGGCCGCGAAGAGCGGGCCATGGACATTTATAGCCGCCTGCTGAGGGACCGCATTGTGTTCCTCGGTACGCAGGTGAATGATGTCGTGTCCAATAGCATCGTCGCGCAACTGCTGTTCTTGCAATTCGATGACCCGAAGGCAGACATCCATTTTTACATCAATTCTCCAGGTGGCTCGATCACGGCTGGCATGGCCATCTACGATACAATGCAATATATCTCGTGCGACGTCGCGACCTACTGTATTGGTCAGGCTGCGAGCATGTGAGCGATGCTGTTGACCGCGGGGGCAAAAGGCAAACGCTACGGCTTGCCGAACGCTCGGATCATGATCCATCAACCGTTGGCGGGAATGGAAGGGACTGCGACCGAGTTGGAGATTCACGCCAAGGAAGTCATCCGGATCAAACAACGGATGAATGAATTGATGATGAAGCATACCGGCCGAACGTTGTCCGATATCGAACGCGACACCGATCGCGACAATTTTATGTCCTCAGAAGAAGCCAAAAACTACGGCCTGATCGACACCGTGCTGGAACGATTCCCGGTCGTGCCGATTCCGTCGAACTAGGAACTTGATTTCGCATGCGCGTGGCACACCTGACATGGATGTCGGTGGTGGCAGTACTTCTGGCTGGAGGCTGCGCATCGCACGGCAACCTGGAAGTCCTGGAGTCGGAATTGCGCCGGCAGGAAGATCAGATGGCCCAATTGCAGCAGCAATTGGCGGTGACTCGCAATGAACTGGATGTGGCCCTCAACGAAGCCTCCCGGCTCAGGCAGCAACTTGCGGCAAACGGCACGACCGCTCATTCTCCAGAGCATCTGGAGAATGAGTTCAAAGCGGTCGGTTTGCGTTTCAACACCTATTTGACGAGCGGCATTGATCGAGACGGCCAGTCGGGCGATGAACAAATCTCGGTCCTGCTCTATCCGCACGATGAACAAGGTGGCCTGGTTAAGTTGACCGGGAATCTGGAATTGCGAGCTCTGGATCTGGCCGCACCGAAAGCGGAGCAAGAGGTTGGTGCCTGGAACTACTCTCCCAGTGACACGAAAGCGGCCTGGCATAGTGGGTTCCTGGCCGCTGGTTTTCTGTTCGAAGAAACGTGGCAACGTCCCGTTCGAGGTCCAGAAATCACTCTTCACGCGCGTTTCACGACGGCCGATGGACGGCAATTCGACGCCATCCAGCCCCTCCGAGTGAAGCCGCAAGTGAACCGTCAATTGAGTGGCAAGTCCGCTCCCAAGAAGGTTCGAGCGGCAAAGCCGGTTGTCACCCCCGCGAGTCATGAGCGCGAAGCCAGGCCAAAGCCAGTCGAGCCCGATTTGCCCGCCAACGGCTTTGACGAACCCGCTGGCAAAGGCCGGCCGATTCCCACGTCTGATCGCTATCGCGACTGGGAAGTACCGCAGTATCGTTGATCAGCTGAGAGTCTGGCAAAAGTGACTGGCACTTTTCGCCGGCACGGGCGAATGCTCCAGGTCGTGATTTACCTGTTACGCTCGGCCGAGTCGCAGGATTACGGTTGAGAAAAGTCAGAATCAAGATTGCCAGAATGAGGCAGACAATTGCTGAGGATCAAAAGATTCGTCGTCCTGATTCCATTTTCTGCCACTCATCATTCTGCCTATTGCTCCCGATCATCCTGTCCTAATGATCCTGCGAAATCTTCAATTGACAGATTCCACAATTGATATTGGACGCAGTGAAATGCCACTTGCGAGCAGCGTTGCCAGCGTCCAGTTCCAGAACTTCTGGCAGTAGCAGACCCGAGGTGGGGCACTCTTTGGGACCTGACGGCTGATCGATTTGCCGGGAAAAATTGCCATACTTCAGTGAGAGAAAAAACCAGTGGGTTGACACCCACCGCTCGCCTGATTCATTGTCAAGACTTTAAGAACCTGCCAAACATCTGGTACGTCGAAGAGTTTGCCTGAACGGCAAACCTCTTCGACGGCGAGTCTCGGAGAGACATCGCCTACAGAGAAATCGGGTTGTTTGTCAGCCTTTAATGATGGTGCCGTCCTGTCAGCATGTGCGCTTTGGCTTTCGCGTCTTCGGCCTCTTGAATCTTGCCGCATCGAACGTAAATGACGCTCAACTGCGTATAGGAAAACGCATCGTTGGGTTCGATTTCCGTGACGCGAATCGCATGTTTGATGGCTTCTTCAGGACGGCCAAGCTTCTGTAAATAGACCGACAGCGCCGAGTGCGACAGGGTATGGTTCGGAGCAACCTCGATGATCTCCTGCAGCTTTTTGACCGCGCCCTCCATATTGTTTTCGGCCTTCAGCTTTTGGGCCTCGTCATACATCTGATCGGGAGTACTCATGATGCTCTTTCGAATTTCTCTCTTTGCGATCCGCAAAATCGAGTCGGCGATTGTGTTCTAACACTCAGCCGCACGTTCGCGGATTCAAATCTCATTATGGTTTTAAGGTCTGTCGAACCGAACGCTTTCGGCCTCGCGACCCCGTTGACTCTCTTTCGGGATTCTAAGGGTTTGCCACAATGGAATCGAGAGCTACCCAGAGATCTGAAGAGATCGTCCAGCTTTGGGGTGATCCTGCGCACGGTTAAGAATGAGTCGTTTGATCGCGGGGACAAGTATTGATAAAGACTCATTCGAGGCCGCGAACAGTATATTATCCCTGCTGGCAATCTTTTTACTCGAACGCAAATTCGTATGACTCTCGTTTCTCAAACACTGCAACTCGACTCAAGACGCA
>JAQGHT010000956.1 GCA_028291565.1 Planctomycetaceae bacterium
CCATCCTACGGCACTTATTGCTGCGCAAATCCTTAGACCAGAACCTTTCGGGTGCTACTGGCTGTGCCAGCGCTGAGCTTTCGTCAATGTTTTGAAAGGCCTTTTCGACTTGAAATTGTAGCTGGCCCCTCAAGCACTGGCGAATCAGCGGCAACCGAAAAAACTTCAACCACGCCGAAAACTGCGGCTGTTTCTCCATCAGTCGATCCGAATTACCTGTTAAATTGATACGGGCTTCCACAGTGCTACCCGGCCGGCGGCTGATTTGCTGGCGTCGGGCGGAATTCAGCAACCTGAACTATCTGGATTGCAGGGCAGAGTGCAATAATTCTTTGCCGCTCACTCGGACGTTCGTCCAAGCCCGTATGCACTTGCTCTTCCTGGTGCGGTGGATCCACCGGGACGAGCCCGGTGGCGTGGATGCATCGGAAAATGTCAGGATCAGCGAAATCTTCTGTTGTGTACAAAAGGCTGCAAATCCATCGCCAATTGGATCAAAATTGGAACCCGACATTCCGGGACTCTGGGCCGTTGGGCTTGTTCCACCGGGGCCGGCAACTGACAAGTGCTTCCAAGACAATTTTGAGGAGGCCATTGGACATCGTCGTTTCTCAATTTCCTCGCAACCCTCGCCAAGTTCAGTGGCGAGAAATTCTGGGCTATGCCAACGATCTCCTGGACATCACTGTCCTGATGCCCCGGTTCGCATGACCGCTTTCTATATCGACGTTGATCTTACGAATTAAACGAACATCTCATCTGGAAATTCTTTGAGTTGCTATGAACAGTGCCATCTATCATTGCAGTGGTCGTGAAGTCGTCATCGAGCAACGGGTTGCCGAGTTCGTCGTCTCGGGATTATATGAACTGCCTTTTGCTTTTTTTCGAATCGAAGTCATATTGTGTAAAGAGGGCCACTTCCACGCGTCTCCCAACGTTGTGGTTCGGAACACTGCAACGAACTGTCTGGAGCATATTTGCGGAATCGGAGCGACAGTCGATGCGGCCGTTCTTGATGCAGTTTCTGGATTTTACGGAGAAATTGACAAGGAATCGATGAACAGGGAAATCGATGAGGCAACGTTTGCCTGGCAACAGCCAGACGGGTACTACCGTTGAACTCAGGGGTCAACGAAAAGTAGAGTCGAATCGGCGGCCTGGCCAGTCGTTGAGCACTTCGTCGGTCGAATCGCGTTCTTGAGGCAGGTAGGAACGCTACTTGCGGGAGATTTGCCTGGTACGTACGAATCGAAGTCCGAAGTCGGCATGCGGCTGGAGTTCGAGCGACAAATCCGAAGCGGAGGCGAAAATTCCTGGAAGTCATGTGGTTGAGGTCACACGATCTCATCGTCCCCGGTCACACGGCTCGGCCGACTGATTTTCCAATCGCCTGAGCGCGGGGGATGGTCAGGGGGCATGCGAGGACAGGCGGCATGCTGAAAAAGAAAACAGCCCCTTCGAAATGAATCGAAAGGGCTGTTTTCAGCTGTTAAGTTACCAAAACTGCACAACAATTTACGCGGGGTGTTGTCGGCGTAAGTCACTCGCATTTGAGGTGTTAGGAATGGGCGATACAGGATTCGAACCTGTGACTTCCACCGTGTGAAGATGGCACTTAATGCTGTTTTTCAGCGTTTTTTGTATTGATTTGGGGGGATTTGTACGATAACTTGGTATTTCCCCCCAAAAACACCCCCAAAACATGCTATTAGCAACGGGAAAGACATGAAGACTTCCGCCCGTTCGCTCAAAGGTTGGGAGAAGACCTATCGACGCTGGTCATGGGAAATCAAAGGCAAGCGGACCAAGGTAACTTGCGAGGAACTCGGCTTGCCGGAGAGCGAGTGGACACAAGAGGGTAGCCGGGCCGCTGCATGGGACCGATACAAGCAACTTACCAATCAAATTGCACTTGAAGAAGCCGCATCCCATCCGCTCGCCACAGAAATCGCCGTGCTGTCAGAACGTCACAAGATCGCTCAACTTCTGGGAAAGCCAGATGCGGCAGACTTGGCAGCGATGGTGCAACAACTTGAGACCAACCCCGATCAAGTCTTGCGAGACCAAGCCAAGTATCAAGACGGCAACCCAGAAGGGGAACTGGCAGTGCTGGATATTGGAGTTAGAGAACGCATCGAACTTGCCGCACTTCTGGAAATCAAGCTTCCCAACCTGAATGCCTATGCCCTCAATGCTTTGTTCGGGTCGGATCGGTTCGATGATCGCAAGCATCAAGTCGAGAATCTCGATACATCCAAGACGATTGGCGAGGCTGTTAAACGATATCTCGACGGTAAGATTTCAGACGCTCGCTTGGGAAATCGTTCAGCGGGTGGCGTTGATAATATCCGTCGCTATTTGGCTGAATTCCTCAAAGTGGTCGGGGACGCTGCGGGATTCCAAGTCATCACTTTTACCCGCTGGGAAGAGTGGCAGCGATACTGCCAACACCACCGCCGAGAGTATTGGAAGAGTGTCTACAACACCTCGAAAACCTTCCTTAGCTGGTGTACTCAACAAGAACTTGTCGAACTCCCCAAGAACTTCCATAACAAAATCACGTTTACTTTCGAGAAGCCAGAAATCAAGACCTATGATGACACCACCATCATCAAGATTCTAAAGGCTGCGACCGGCAATCTTAAATTGTGCCTACTGCTCATGTTGAATTGTGGGATGCAGTCCAAGGACATTTCGGATCTCAAAAAATCTGAAATTGATTTCAAAGCGGGGACGATCAGGCGTAAGCGATCCAAAACGAAAGACAAGCCCAACACGCCAACGGTGATCTATCCTCTGTGGCGGACGACTTTAGAATTGCTGAAAGAGTGCCTGAATCAAGATCCCGATTGTGCCTTGGCATTGACTACCAAAAGTGGGCTGAAGTGGAACTTTCGAGAGATTCGGGAAGATGGAACCCTCAAAAGGTCGGACAACATCAACACTCTTTGGCAGCACCTCGAAAAGAAAATTGGCAAAATCGGTCGGCTTGGGATGCTGAAAAAATCTTCGGCATCCAAGCTTCGAAACAACTTGGAACATGCCGATTGTCGCATCATGTTTCTTGGTCATTCCGACAGGACTGTCGCAGATCAGCATTACGCAGCCATCACCCCGCAAAGGCTCGCCAAGGCCGTCAAATGGCTCGGAGATGAGTGGCGACAGAACTGAATGCAAACATTGTCTGGTTCTGACCTCTTCGGGGTTCGGATTCTGGTGGTTTAAGGTGCAACGGTATCAGGACCGCATTCTCTACCTAGACTTTTTGAAAGCCGTGAAGGAAGCTGGCAGCGGCAACGCAACTGCAAAGTCGAGTTGAATCCCACTCATTTCGGGAGAAAGAAATGAGCGTGACGATTCGCAGAGTCTCGACTCTCAGCGTGATAGGCGGCACTGATCTGGCAGCTTGAAGGATATGTACTTACCCATTCTGCTCGGTTTTTCGTTGCTTCCTCCAAAGAATACGGACCAAACACGTTCGGCGGCGTCGTGCCCGAAGGACGAATAGCAATCCAATATTCTCGTGGTGTTGAATCTGGAGGCGTGTCGCTCATAATTACCATTGACGGAAATCTCGTCATCCAAGCCAATCGACAAACGGGGAGTCGATATCGTGAAAGAAGCTTTCAAATTTAGTATGCGGCGGATTTATCCTACCGGGATCGACAATCAAGAGCAAATCCGTGATTTGATTAGGACTTTTGCAATGGGTTGGGTCTGTGCG
>JAQGHT010000163.1 GCA_028291565.1 Planctomycetaceae bacterium
ACAGACCAACAGATCAGGCTCGGCGGTCAGGAAGACTCGGTCGCCAACGATGATTGGCGTCGACGTACTCCGACCAGGCAATTCCGTCATCCAGCGAATGTTCTGACTTTCATAATTCACGGTCGGGGGGTCCATGAGCCGCAGGCAGAATTGCATTTGCTTATGTCCGGCTGTGCGCGGGTCTGTGGACAGTTTCAACAACAGCCGGTTCCAACCTGGTTTCAGTTCGGCCGTGAATATTCCAGCAAGTTCCTCGGAATTCGCCAATTCGCGGCGGCTGATTGCTTGATAGCCACCGATGACACCGACAAAGTCGGTAGCACGATAGACTTCTTGACCATTGATAAACGCCTTCAACCCGAAACAATGTTCAATAACACAACGAATTGGTCCCCCGCGCGGTGAGAAGACATTCGTGCTGGCATAGGCGACTTGATGGGGTTTAGACTCGTCAATCTTGATTAAGTTGACCCAGGGTAAATCGGCCGCGCCAAAAACGAGTGGGTCATCCAGTGTCGCCTTCAGCGGTTGCCAAGTCAGGCCTGCTGTTTTATCTCCGGCCGTGGGCGAGACTTCGGCTTCTTTCGCCAGCAAGTCATCATCAAAATTCTCCACCGAATGGCGAACGGCAAGAGGACCAAGAATCAACCACTCGTTCAACAGGCCCTTTTGCGAAAATGGAGCGGTGGCAGTCACAGTTGCCTGCATTGGCCGGTTCGCCTGGACCTGGAGACCCTCCATCGCCCCGTGAGCAATGCGATTCCATTTCACCGGGGCTGTACTGTCAGGCCAAAGCCCTGTGCCATTTCCGCGCCAACCGGTCGCCGGTTCAGCACCAGACACGAAAGCAGAAACAAAGCCGGCACAACACAGCCATGAGAAAATGAAGAATCTCTGATTCATATTCGGTTTCCTGGTTGAGATCGCAATGGGGATCGAATCGGTGTTGCTTGCTCATTGGGGATTGATGATTCAAGCGGTTGAGTTACGGCAATAACGCATAAACTCAATGTTTGCAGGCCACAAAGTCTGTCTCCTCCCCACGCTTGACGCCATGCCGTATTCGCGTAGCCAATCTCGTGAGAGATTGGAGCAGTTGACTCAATCTCCGCCACGAATCGCCCAAGGTCTGAAGACCTCGTCGACTTGCAATTGTCATTTCAGACGCTGCACGGCTAAACTCAAAGTACTGTTTGTTCGAATCAGAAGCCTTCCATTTCCGATGATTGAATGCCCTATGTCGAACTCGACGGTCGATCGAAATCTCTTATTTGGCCTGCTGGCGCTCCAGAATGGTATTATTACGCGCGATGCGCTGGTCGCGGCATTCAGCATCTGGCAGCTGGATAAGAGTCGCACGCTGGATGAAATCCTCATCGAGCAAAAGGCTCTGACACCAGAACGGCAAGCTCAGTTACAACAAATGCTGGCCTGGCATATCGAAGTGCACGGGCAGGATGCGGCGCAAAGCCTGGCGGCCGTCAGTACTGACACTTCTGCCCGGCAGGTTCTGATCAGCCTGGGTGACGCGGACATCGAAGCCAGTCTGAAACATGTGGCGACTCATGGCGCAGAAGCAGATCCACATGCCACGGATTTTCGGCCGAGTCAATCTGGCGGGATGAAATTGCGGTATCAGACCTTGCGGCCACACGCCAAAGGGGGCTTGGGCGAGGTCTCGGTGGCGCTGGACTCTGAACTCAATCGAGAGGTCGCACTTAAGGAAATTCAGGCCCGGTTTGCCGACGATCAGCCCAGCCGTGAACGCTTCATTTTAGAAGCCGAGATTACGGGAGGATTGGAGCACCCTGGAATCGTCCCTGTGTATGGCTTAGGAACTTACTCCGATGGCCGGCCGTTTTATGCCATGCGCTTCATTAAGGGCGACAGCCTGAAAGAGGCTTTGCAGGATTTCCATCGAGTCGATATTAAACTCCAGATGTCACCCGGTGAGCGTCAGTTTCAGTTGCGGAAATTGCTCGGACGATTCATCGACGTCTGCAATGCCATCGAATACGCCCACAGCCGCGGTGTGCTGCACCGGGATCTGAAACCCGGCAACATCATGTTGGGAAAATATGGTGAGACTCTGGTTGTCGACTGGGGACTGGCCAAATCAGTGGGCAGAAAGGAAGTCGGCCACTCAGCTGAAGTCACCTTGCAACCCTCATCGCCACTCAGCAGTTCAGGGATGACACGTCAGGGAAGCGCCCTTGGAACTCCCGCTTACATCAGTCCCGAGCAGGCGACAGGGCGGCTCGACATAATCGGTCCCCCCAGCGATATTTACAGTTTAGGGGCCACGCTGTACCACCTTCTCACTGGCCATCCACCGATTGAAGACAAGGATGTCGCGGCCGTCCTCCGGCGAGCTCAAAAGGGAGATTTTCCGCGGCCACGTCAACGAGACGCTTCGATTCCGCGAGCCTTGGAGGCCATTTGTCTGAAAGCAATGGCATTGCATCCTGAGGATCGTTATCCAAGTGCTCGCAAGCTCGCCGATGACATTGAACACTGGCTGGCTGATGAACCGGTGACCGCGGCAAAAGAATCTCTCAGCGATCGTCTGGGCCGGCTCGGACGCAAACACCAGGGCTATGTCCGAGCCGGATTGGCGGGATTGCTAGTCGTAACTATCGTGTCATTGACTGCCGCGTTGCTCATTGATATCGAACGACGGAAATCGAAGCAACTGGCCCTGGAGAAGAGTGAGTTGGCGATTCAGAAGTCCAATTTGGCGGCCGAA
Source organism: Planctomycetaceae bacterium (assembly GCA_028291565.1). Taxonomy (GTDB): domain Bacteria; phylum Planctomycetota; class Planctomycetia; order Planctomycetales; family Planctomycetaceae; genus JAKFVC01. Next base: position 2,747 of record JAQGHT010000163.1, read on the forward strand.
AAGGGTGTCCTGGCCGACAAGAATGCGAAATTGGCAACCGAACAAACCAAGCTGGCTCACGATGAACGGACGGCCCGAGGTCTGGCAGACGGACGAGCCATCAGCCTGCGGCGGGCACTGGCCCGCAGTCTACTCGACCGAGGCGTCATTGAAGATCGCGAGGGATTTGGGGATGAGTCGATCGCCGAATTGCGACGTGCATGGGCAATGACTTCCAACGATGATCCGCTGGCCCTGGCTTATCGAAGAATTATTTTTGATCGAATGAATCAGGGATCCAAAGAGCGACTCGCCCCGTTTCGTTTTTCGGGCCCGATGCGGTCGGTCGCCTTCAGTCCAGATGGCACTCGTTTAGTGACCGGAAGTGGAGCATCCGGCAAGTCGCCAACGAAGAATTCTCCGGGCAGACTCCAGCTGTGGGATGCGCAAACCGGCGCCGCGCTCGATTCTATTCCGGTTGAAGGTACTGAAGACGTAGCTTGCGTCGCATTCAGTCCAGACGGGACACGGATTCTAGCTGGCAGCGGAAACGTCGCCAGGTTGTGGAATGTGCAGACTGGCAAGCCAATAGGAAATCCGATGCTGCATGACGTCACCGTCTCCAGCGTGGCGTTCAGCGCGGATGGATCCCGTATCGCATCTGGGTGTAGCGACTTCTTCAAAGGATCGGACCACTCGATACGCATGTGGGATGGCCAAACGGGAATGGCGATCGGCGAGCCAATCCACTATTCGGGTGGAGTACGCTGCGTGGCATTCAGTCCTGATGGCAACCAGGTCGTTACGGGCAGTAATGACAAAACATTACGGATCTGGAATATGGCAACGGGTGCGCAGATGGGCGGACCATGCATACATTTGAATGCGGTCCTCTGCGTCGCATATAGCCCCGATGGAACCCGGATACTCTCGTGCGATGGCGCCGGCACGCATCTGTGGGATGCGCAAACTCACATCCCGATCCATAAGCCACTGGAACAAACGGCAGCACTTTGTGTGGCATTCAGCCCAGATGGGACTCGTGTGGTCACGGGGGGCGAAGACAAGACCGTTCAATTGTGGGATGCTCAATCGGGGACATCGCTGGGCGAACCATTGAATCATCTGGAACCGGTCACGTGCGTCGCATTCAGTCCTGATGGCACTTGCATCGCTTCCGGCGGTAAGGATCACACACTGCGATTGTGGGATGCGACCTGCAGCGCATCTCTCCGTGATCGAATGCAACATTTCGACGCGGTTACCTGTGTGGCGTACAGTCCAGACGGCATGCGTATCGTTTCAGGAAGTGAGGACCGCACTGTACGAGTTTGGGATGCCCGGACCGGTGCGGAACTCGGCGAACCAGTCCGACATGCTGAGCCTGTGAAGTGCGTGGCGTTCAGTTCTAACGGCACGCAGGTCATCTCTGCGGGCAAGAATGGAATCCTACAGAGATCAGAGACCCCAAATGGCACTGTCATCGGCGAACCGTTCAAGATCGCCGCGAATTGTCTGGCCTTCAACTCGAATGGCACTCGTGTTGCTTCTGTTGATTTTCGTGGTAATTGGCGATTGTGGGACATCCAGTCGCAAACGACAATTTGCGAGATGCAGCGTGCCGGTAACGAAATGCTGGCGTCTGAGGTCCGCTGTCTGGCGATCAGTCCGGATCACTCACGCCTCGTATCTGGAAGCAACGATAAGACTTTGACCTTATGGGATGCGAAGACGGGCTCCCCGCTCGGAGAATCAATGAAGCATTCTGGTAGCGTGATTTGTGTCGCGTTCAGCCCTGATGGTACACGTATCGTTTCTGGTAGCGAGGACAAGACATTAAGACTGTGGGATGCACAAACATTTGCCGCCGTGTGTCTGCCGATGTTGCATTCCGGAACGGTCAGTTGCGTCGCCTTCAGTCCCGATGGAACGCGCGTCGCGTCCGGAAGTGTCGACAAGACCCTGAGATTGTGGGACGCGAAGACCGGCTGTCCGCTTGGTCTGCCGATGCAACATGCAGGAACAGTTCGCAGCGTGGCTTTCAGTCCGAACGGAGCCTATGTTCTATCCGGAAGTGATGACCATGGCCTGCGTGTATGGAGCGCGTCCAGCAGTGCCTTGGACGAGCTGCCACGACTGACTGTCGACCGGATGTTCACACTCTGGTCGGCGGTTGATGCCGATTCTGAAGGCAAACTTCGAAACTTGCCGGCCGAAGAAAGTTATTCTCTCGCTCAACGGCTCGGAAAAGAGCAACCGTTTCTCAAATTCATTTCGCAGCAAAATGAAGAACGTGAGCGGCGACTGCCAGTTTTTCATCAGCAGGAAGCGTCCACAGCGGAGACGTCCAACAACGCGTTCGCTGCCCAGTTTCATCTCCAGCAGATTCTGAAACGACTGCCTGCTGGAGACGACCGCCAGCGAGCAATTTTTAACGCCCGACTGACGCGTGCCACATTGCAACTGGAAAAGCAGGAGGACGCTCAGCACCTGTTACGACGATCGATTGAGATTGATGAACTCCGCGTCGCCGACAATCCTGCGAGTTTGCAATTTCAGTCCGACTTGGCCCTCTCTTGTTACAAAATGGGAGATCTGCTGGTCGCGATGGGACAGATCAAGGCGGCGCTGCCCTATTACTTGAGGCATCAAAAGTTTTGGAGTCAGTTGTCAGAGACGCTGACTTGTCACGCTGCAACAGAACGAACTCTGGCCGCTTCCTATGACAAAGTCGGCAGTTTGTTGCAGCAGGTCGGAGAAGCCGAACAGGCATTGGAGCAATATCGGCGGCAGTTAGAGGTCAACCTGAAAATCGACGTCGGCAATCTGGTGGTCACAGGTTATGGAGAACGCTGGCGGCAGCCATATTCATTGTTCCGAATCGGCGATTCCCTGGTGCAACTCGGTCGATTTCAGGAAGGCCTGGAATCGTACCAGAAAAGCGTGACGCTGACGCAAACCCTGGCCGGGAAATATCCCGGCGACGAGTGGTGTCAAAAGCAGCTATTATTGACCTATGATCGCATGGGAGATGCCCGCCTGCGACAGGAGCAACCCACTGGCGCTCTGGAATATTATCAACAGGGTTTGATCCTGCGCCGCAAACGGGCAGAATCGGTACCCTTCGATTTTCAGGCGCAGCGCGACTTGCAAGTCTGCCTTCAAAAACTCGGAAAGGTGGAACTGGAGCGGTTTCAATTCGCGGCAGCGCGCCGGCATTATGAGTCTGGACTAGCCGTTCTGGATGCTTTCACCGCAAGAACAAAACGGGATCAATTCGCGAAGGAAACCGCTGAATTAAAGGAGTTTATTGCGATTTGCGATGCCGCTCCGCGCATGATCGTCGATTTGGAATTCACCCTTACACAAGACAAATCCGTTTTGCCCAGACGTCTGGAAATGCGAGTCCAGGCGCTGCTGGCCTATGCGAACTCAACACAAGAAGACATTCCTCTCCCCGTGCGACAAAAATGGTCGACCGGGCAGATGCCCGCCGAATTGCTCCAGGAAGCGATCCGGACGGCCGACAAATATCGAGTACTCGAACCTGCCGAAAGCCGCAACCTGTATAACGCCGGCTGTTGCTTTTCACTTTGCCTGAAGGCATTGACGAAGATCGATGTACCCGACAAAGATCAGCTGAAGAGCCGGCTTCAAACCAAAGCTCTCGAAGCGCTCAAAGCGGCTGCGACCGCAGGTTGGAACGAGGCCGACTTCACGGCCCAGGACACAGATCTGGAACCTTTGCGAGATCTACCGGAATTCAAACTGTTGCTGGAACAAGTTCGCGCCAAACGCAAAACACCTTAATCGTTGGCGCATCTGGCTGATCGCAAATCACCAAATGAGTTCGATGATTCAGGCCTATCGCATTTCAAACAATGCCAAACAGGACTCCGCTGCGCACTATTGAGTGACAGTGAACAATGGCGAAGCCGCGTTTCGCGTCAGGCATTGAGTCTCTTTTATTTCATCTCATGCTGTCGCTCCGGAACGGAAAAGAAGCTGCCACCAAATCCGCCTCCCATTCCGCCCATGCCTCCACCCATCCCCCCCATGCCTCCGAGCTGCGATTCCTCTGGTACGTCCCCATTCTCGAGCTTACTGATCAGAGTCGCGATCGATGTGTGGACTTCTCGCATTTGCTGGATGATCAGCACCGAGTTCTTGACGGCCAAAGCACGCTGGAGACCGTTTTCCGACTCTGGAAGCTCAACCGCTTCTCCGTAAGCATCAATGAACGTCGGTTTGGACCTGAGCCTCAGGATTGTGCCCACAGCCTACGTTTGCTCTTTGCTTTTACAAGTCTCGGGCTCGACAAGTTGTGGCAATGCGGCGATCAGTTCTTCGGCCATCACACTCGGCACACGATAATAGCGCGAGATGACTTCTTTGGGATCAGGACCTTCTGCTTTACGAGGTTTCGAAGCGCGCAACGCAGTTCGATAATTCTCCAGCAATTGTAAGACTTCGTCCAAACCGCGTTCCGTCTGGCGAACCACCATGACTCCCGGACGAGCAAAGTGCATCTCGCCTCCGGCACCGTTATCGCCGGTCTCACTGCGTAACGGACGCCAGGGACCGCGCGTTTGACCTTCGATGGCACTTTTCAACGCGGCGGTTTCTAAATCGTCGCGGCACAGATCAATCACGCTATAGACGGCAGTTTTCATGAACTCAGAAGCTCGCTTCTGAGAAGTGATCCACAGCACTCCGTCTCTCAAAATCCACGTCAAATTGAGGTCCGTCAGCACAGCCTGCAAGACAGTAGTTAACTTTTGATCGGACAATGCCAATGTCACTGGCAATCGATCTCGTATGCCGAGCGTTTTCAGAGCAGCGAGATCCAGTCGAATGTCGATCTGCGTTTGCTTGGAAAGTGTCTGAACAACCGTGGACAGCGAGGCGTCCTTAAAATTGACACTGACGTTGGCATCCAATTTCTGGCGCAGGATCTCGTTCTGAGGAGCATCCAGGATCAACGTCCGCCGCGCATGTTTACGTAAGGCGGCGAGTAATCCGGCAACTTCCCGATGCATGCGGTCAGTTTGCCGCACGAACAGCACATCCCCCAGTATCACGATTCCGCTCAGAGATTTATTGCCGGAACTCCAGGGGCCCTCCGTCGTCGAGAGAATTGTGTTCTTCAATGCCTCCGGTTTGAATCCGATGTCGAACAGATCTCCGACGTTGTAAGGACGCGTCGAGAGCTTTTGTGATGCAGCGTTGATGGTTGTGATATGCAGATTTCCGTCTTCCATGTACCACTCCAATCCCAGTGTCCGCAACCGGTCAAGCAGCAGATAAAGCGGGGATTGCGTCAATCGCTCGGAGATTTGCTCGGTCACCAGGTTCACGTCGTCGGACAGTGCCTTTTGATCCAGCAGCACTTCGATTTTGTGTTCTGCCTGAATCCAATTCGCGATTTCCCGTAACGACTTCTCAGTGAATTCCACAGTGACCGGAACAGCCAGCTTCTCAGGGACCAATTTCGCGGGATCGATGGTTTTCGGCTCGCTCGGAATCTCGATCAGCTTTCCGGGAGGAACCGGCTGCTTTGCAACGGTCGGTGGATTGGCATTTTGGCCAGAAACCAGGGTTGGTTGAACGATGAAACCCAGCAAGGCGAGCGACCAGACAATTTGCGAAGTGATACGGCGCATGTTAACCTCAACTGAAATGGGGGCTGTAATGTTCAAAGATGACAATCTAGCCAGAATTCACAACACGAATCATTCCTGGATGTCGCAGGCTGTGGGAAGGATTTCATTTCAGCAACGAGATCATCCCTTTACCCAGGGCATCTCCCACCAGGAAATAAGTCTCCGCATTTCCGAATTCGTGATGTCCATGCGTGGGATTGGGTGAGTCTTCAGGCTTGCGAACGAAGTCATGAGTTGGAACAAAGACAACGTTACCGGAAAACTCAGGCCTGGCAGCCGCGGCGGCCTGTGCCTTACGGAGTGCTTCCCAGCCTCCTTCGGCCTGAACCCAGGGTCCAGTCAATTCCCCGATTACAACCGGAAGTTTCGGAGACTTGAATTCGCGACGGACATCTTTGATCAGGTTCACCAGATTCTGCTCATATTCCGGTACTGCCGTTTGGGGATTCACGCCATCGTTCCAGCCGTGATACCAGACGAAGCCCGCTAACTCGTAACCTCGACCTTTCAAGGCTGGAAATTCCTGTTCGCGATTGGCAATCGCAGCATGCACCTGGGCGATCATCAAGGTGTAGTATTTGCCGACCACTCCGCCCGATGAGGGAGGCCGGAAATCCTGATAGAGACTCTTGCCACCCCACGCGGTTTTGATGATCAACACCGGATTTTCCAGTTGATCACCCACGACATGACCGAATTGTAATTCGGGGCCGAAATGATGTACGTCACCATAAACTGAAAATCCCGTCGCGAGCGGTCCGGCAAGTAACGGTTGATTCTCCCGCTGATAACGCACCCAGACATCGTCACGCACGGTCCACCGGCCAGCCGCATTTCTGAGATGCTTGTATCTCACGGACTTCACTGGATCGCGCAGCAGCATCGCCAGCGTCCCTTTGCCCTGGTTGTAGTCTTTGCCATCCAAATCCACGACTGCCTGACCTTCCATGTTGGATTGCCCGGCAAGAATGAAGACTTTGACTGGCAGCAGCGGCTCAGCAGACTGAACCGAGACTGTGAACAGGCAACACAGAACAAAGATGGCTGCGTACTTCATCAGTGACCCCAGAATGGCTCAACGCGCAATGTCGAGAAATCGAACGAACCTCAAGAGTCGTTCATTGTATCCATTCGGAGTGAAAAGAAAATCACAACCCGATTTTGAACTGGCGCAACAGTAGACGCGTCGAAGAGCGCGACTGAACAGCCACGAGATCACTCCTCAGACCTGCGACAACACAGATAATTTAGCACCGGAGAATCAATAACTGTCGGAGGTATTTATCGAGAGTCGAGAGTGCGAAATCGAAACTGCAATTCACAAACGTATCAGATGTTCCGAAATTTGTGACTGCGAAATGAGAGTTTGCTTCCTTCCCCGAAGGGGATGCGTCAATAGCCCAGGGTTGCCGCGCGTAGCGGCTACCCTGGGTAAATCCCATAAAATACCGTTCTACCCCAACGGGGTTGCGCCCCACGGAGACCGGATTTCGACAGGCGCAACCCCGTTGGGGTAGAGAACTCGGGGAACACTCAACCCAGGGTAGCCGCTACGCTGCAACCCTGGGCTATTGACGCATCCCCGTTGGGGAACGGAAGGCTTCAAACATCCATTTGAGAATAGGGGGACACAGGGTGATCTTGTGACCGTAAAGACGATTGGATGATGCACTCTAACGATCGCTTAAGCTAGTTCGAACGCCTGTCTGATCCGACAATAATTGCCTCGCCGGTACTTTACCGTCGTTTGAACAACAGATTGCTGAAGGTCTTGTGGATTTCCTGGTAAGGCAACTGACAAAAATACTCGCGGAGCACCGCTTCGTTCGAATCCCGGCCAAACGTGTTGAATTCCACAATAATCACTTCGGGATGATGTTTGTTTAGATCCATCGACTCCAGCACGTCGATTTCCGTCCCTTCGGTGTCAATACTCAGCAAGTCAATGTCCTGGATCCCATGTTTTTCAAGCAGGGACTCCAGATCGATTGCCGGAATACTCGTTGACGTCACCGGGCTGTTGCCCCGGGATAAGTGATCGAGTGTCGTGGAGAGTTCTGGACATTCGATCTGACTGAGCGCAACGAAGCCACGTTGGCGACCGATTGCGTAATGCTCGACGTTCTTTCGATGCTCTCGGAGTAGTTCGACCTGCCGGGGGTCGGCATCAATGCAGACCCCCAACCATCCCCGCTGTTCCAGACGGAAGGTATTACTGAATGTGATTGGGTGCCCGGCTCCCACGTCCACGAAGACCCCGATCTCCGGAAGCAGGTGATTCACTTCCAGGAACTCATCTTCCCCGTACTGGCCGTGATAGTGAGGGTACATCGCGAGTATCCGATCTCTAATGGCCATTCTTGCCCTTGGCCGCGGCGGCTGCAGCGGCCTTGGCGGCGGCCTTTGCCGCGGCAGCCGCCGCTGCGGCGGCTTTCGCTGCAGCAGCCTTTTCAGCGGCCAGTTTCGCCGCTGCCGCCTTTGCCGCAGCCTTCTCAGCGGCGGCTTGTGCCGCAGCGGCTTTTGCCGCAGCCGCCTTTTCAGCGGCCGCTTTTGCTGCAGCTGCCTTGGCCGCAGCCTTGATTTGAGCCGGCGTCAGAGGGGGCGTGGTCGTTCCGCCTGTAGTCGTCCCACCTGTAGTCGTCCCACCTGTAGTCGTCCCACCTGTGGTCGTTCCACCTGTCGTGCCGGTTGCTTGTTGCCAGTTCGCAGGTGGCAAGCGTCGTGTTCCAACGTTAATCTCGTCGGTCATCAACACGTGTGGGTTGGTCCCGACGGGCAGATCTTGCAGTCCCAATCGAAGACCAAGTTCATGCATCACGATCGTTAACAGATCCATGTGCGTGGCAGCATTCGGAGTGGTGGACGTTTTTTCAGTTGCCGTAACTGTGGTACCGAATTCGGAATCATCGAGCGGCGTGGGATCGATGTACCAACCATATCCGGCCGCCGTGGGATCAATGAAGATTGTCGCTTGAGTTTCACCGCTTAACTGCCCCCCTGGCAAGTCCTGGATCTGGATCTGCACGCTGTTGAGCGCCGCAATCTGCGTGCTGTTCAAACCTGCCTGCTCCCAGCGAGTGATCGCAGCGGCCGAGATGAAGCTCAGATCGCTCTGCGTCAATACGGTTGTTACCGGTTGCGGAGCGGGTCCAGCGGCGGCCATCAGCGGAGCGACACGCTCAATCCGCACCGCGTCGGCGATCACATAACCGTTGGATCCGGCGGCATTGAGCGTGACTGTGATGGTGCCACTCGATACGCTGCCGTAGGCGGCGACGAGATCCTTCCAATAGACGGTCGCGCTCTGGAAACTATCAGGCTGGTTCTGCTCGTTGACATTGACCGAAACTGGTGTCGTACCGTCAGTCACCGTGAACGAGGCATTGGTAGCCCGATTTGATTCGGCACGGTACGCCACCGAGATCCGATAAGTCCCCGATGGCACCACCGTGAAGGACCAGGTCGCCGTCGCAGTGGAACTCGCGCTGGCAAATCTCAAGTCCTGCAGATAGCCGACATTCGGGTCCGTGTTGTTGAACCAGGTGCCAGTTTCACTATAGGCGCCAATCACAGGAGAGGGCCCGATCACAAGATCCGATCCCGTGTTCGGTTTATTATCCACGATCCAGACAGACGTCGAGACCACGCTCCCCAAGACGTTGAAAGTAAAGGGATTCGCGTTCGAGTCGTTGGTCTGGAACGAAATCGTTCCCGAGTAATTACCGGCCGTCGTAGCCAACAACGTGATCGTAATCGGCGTGGAAGTGGCCCCGGCCGCAAGTGTCGTCGGTGTATAGCCTGTGATCTGGAATCCGGCGGGAGCCGTCAGTGTCGCGCTTCCCAGAATCAAGGGGGTCGAACCGCCGTTCGTAATAGTAATGACTTTCGAGATCCCCATCCCGCCTTGAGTCGCAGTTCCGAAGTTGATCGACCCCGAACCGTTGGTGATGCTGGTATTACTGTCGGTCGTGTCAATCACTTGTGTGAGCGGTCCAGCTGAGGTCACCGCCTCAATTCGAATGGCATCGGCAATGACATAACCGTTCGCTTTGTTACCCAGAGTGATGGTGAGCGACGTGCCCGTGACCGTGTAACCGGTCGACAGATCCTGCCACGTCGCGCCATTTGACGTGAATCCGACAGGAGCCTTTTGCTGATTGACGAGAACTGTCGGCGAACTGGCGCCGCCCGTAATGGTGAACGGTGCGTTCGTAGCTCGATTTGATAACTCGAACCATGTCGTCGAAATGCGATAGGTCGTCCCCGGTGTCAATCCATTGAAAGTATATGCGGCCGTCGCCGTCTGCGACGCCGCGCCCGCCGCGAACCTCAAATCATTCGTGAAACCGCGACCGGTGACCGTGTTCAGACTCCAGGAACTCGCGGGACTGAACGTCAGCGTGCCGTTGTTGCTCGTTGCGGAGTATTGCGACGCCGCCGCTTCGTCATTGTCAATGATCTTGGCCGCTCCACCAGGTGGATTCGCGCCGGTCAAAGTAATGTCGCCGGTTGAGTTGTTGTAGTTGATCGTGAAGTACGCGCCATTCAAATAAAGTGGCGTTCCGTCGATCGTTCCGAGGAACGTGCCCACGACAGAGTTGACTCCGTCGACGATCCTCAATGTCGTTCCAACAGCAGGCGTAAATGAACCATTCCGAGAGGCCTGAAGCACGGCCCCACTGGTGATGTTCATGGTATTGCCGGCACCTGTGATTACGATTTGATCGTAGCCTGTGCCGACCACGGCGCTGTTCAAGTCGACCGCCAGGACGGATCCACTCGCCATATTCACATTACCGGCGACGGTCAGAATACCCGTCCCCACCAAGGTGGTTGCTGAGGCCGGGGCCAATGTCGCGCCCGCGCCCACATTCAAATTGGCGTTGACGGTTCCGGCCCCGGTGAACACAGCCCCGCTGACCAGATTGACCGTGCCTTCCGTCAACGACGGCGAGTTTCCGACATACACATTCAACACACCATTGGCAATGGTCGTTTGCGTCCCCAGGTCGACACTATTGCCGTCTCGAATGGTCAAAGTCTTGTTGTTGATCTGCAACAATTTGGCGAAGCTGACGTCACCCAGTCCTGCGTTCAACAACACGGACGTATTCGAGATGTACGTGTTGGTCGCGAAGGAGATCACATCGTCAGTTGTCGCGATATCGCCGCCAATCATATTCAACCCGGCACCAGTTTGTTTCACGGCGCCATCGGAGTTAATCGCCCCCGTTCCAGCCACCAATTGGAAATCGCTGGCGTTATTGATCGTAACAGTGCCGCCATTGGTCGTCTGTATCGAACCATTGAATGTGATATAATTCGATGTCAAATTGATGCCGTTGGCCTGATTCGTCTGCACAAAACCGTTGAATTTGGTCTCGCCGGCACCAGTGAGCTGATTGATTTCCCGGGCCGTGAAGCCGACATTCGTGGTCACGTTTCGAGCTGTCTGAATACTGACGACGCCTAGTCGTAAACCGCCGCCACCGACCTGATTGTTGAACAGAATGTCGCCCGTTCCAGCATTCAGGGTCAGATTCTCAAACGTCGGTGTTGCTGATGCGGTGGTTCCCTGGACCGTACTGTTGAACGTGATGTTGCCGCCGCCCGTTGAGCCGGTATCAATCAAAGCGGTCGTTCCAGCAGTCGTGCCGATTTTCACTGGACCGTTGAATGAGACGTTGTCGTCGGTCGTGACAATCTTACCCTGCAGTTGCACGGAACCGGTGCCCGTTTGCTGCACGAATCCCTTCGAGTTGATAATCGGATCCACGGTGACGCCACCGCCGATCGTACCGTTGACATCCAGCAGTGTCGTGACGTCCAGAATAACGAATCCGAGTTCGCTGGTCGTCACGATCGCGTTATTCACAATGACCGTCGGAGCTGTCAACGTGATGCTGCTACTCGACGTGCCGATCGTAGTTCCCAATCCTGACGTCACAGTGCCGACCGTTACCGTGTTGGCATCATCATAAATGACGCTGTTCAAGACGTTCGCCGCCAGAGTGTTGATGTCATTCGACGCCAGATCGAACGTGTAATTTCCTTGTCCCAGCAATTGCAGAGAGTTCGACGTGATGGGGGATGACTGAACCACGTCGCCCGCCAGCGCGGCTTCGATTCCCGAATCGAGAGTGGTGACGTCCTGGACATTAATGCCCACAACACCGTCAACTGTCCCCACGTTGAAGACGGTCCGAGAAATGTACGTCGCGTCCGCTCCCGCGTTGTAATTCGCCATGGCGAGATTCGCCACATTATTGTCATTGGCAGTACTGTCGCTGCTTCCAGTCGCGAACGTGATCGTGTCGCTGGCTTCCAGGGCCAGATTCGTCACGACAACATATCCGGCCGTTTCCAGCAGGTTGGCTCCGGAAATCAGGTGCAGCGTATTGTTGTTCGCCGGTGTGATCGGACCGGTGGACACCGTCACGTCGCCGGATGCCTGAGCATCACGACGCCCGATGCGAATCACAGACGCCGTCGCGATCCGATCCAACTCGGCATCGGTAATCCCCAGCTCGCCTGCGGTGTCGGTTCCCACATCAATTTGACGTCCCGCCGTCCGATTTCGCAGCCAGACAATGCCTGTCGACTGCGCGTCAATGTCGGCGCTCGACGTGTTGATAATCATATCTTCGGCGTCATAGGTGATCGTACCCGCCGACGCCAGCTGTACCGTCCCATTTTGAGTCAGCGTGTCTTCCACCTGGACGTTGATCGGACCACTGCCGTCCGAATGAACGTTTCCGTTCAATAGCAGGTCGTTGCCCGCGCCGCCGGCGGTTTTGACCAGGATCGAGATCAAGGTGTCGGCATTGACATCATTGGCGACTCCCGTGTTGTTGTCGATCTGCACACCGGTATTCGCCACCAGCCCCGTCAACGCAGAACCGCCGAATGGTGTGTTATGAATCTGAGATCCTGCGATGACCAGGCTGCCACCACCGTTGACACCGCTCTGGACATCAATCGCTCCTTCCGGAGCCGATCCGTCCGATCGGATCCAGACGCCGCCGTCGCCATTTCCGGCACCAAGATTCGCTGATGTCTGGGCAATTGTCGTCGCACTGGCCGCTCCTTCGCCGTCCGCGTCCATGACGAAGTTGCCGTTCACTACGGTCACAGGCGCATCAATAATGATGTCGCGTTTCGGCTTGTAGGTCACCGTGCCGCCCGTCATGGTGTGGGTGGTCGGAACCGTGATCCAGATGTCTTCGTTCAGCGGACCACCCGCCAGATCGATATCGCCAGATCCGACACTTGTACTGCCGCTGCCAGAGAATTGGACTCCGCCGCCAATTGTCAAATTCCCCAGCGTTCCGGACGTCGTGGTGATCGGTTGAGTCACGCTGAGGATGCCGGTTTGAGGCGCGACTTGCCCGGCCCGCAGGAACACGTCTCCTCCCGCCGGCGCGACACTCGCGGGATTGCCCACGGCGATTCCCGTCGCCGATGTCGTCCCGGCGACCGTGGTCACACTGGCGATGCCCACGGTCAGGGCATCCGCATCTTCATAAGTCAGCGCGCCATCCGTCAGGTTGGCGGCGATTGTCGCGACATTGTTGGTCGTATTGGGCAGATTGAAGAAATTGCTGCCAATTAAGGCTCCCGTACCACGTAACAAGAGCGAATTGGCGAGGATATTCGCGCCGCCCGCCTGGGTCGCGCCAGTACTCGCCAGCAGATCGAGACTGCCCCCCGCTCCACCCGTTCCGCCGTTACTCAGGTTGATGGTATTGCTGATCGTGATTCCGCCAGCAGTCGCGGTCAAGCGTACGTCGTCGTTGGAAGTGGCGATTCCGGTCGTGGTCGATCCCAAAACCGTGACGGCCCCGACAATGAACGAGTCCGCGTCAACATAGTCAACGGTATTCGCCGAATTCGCGGCGAGTATGGCAATATTGTTTCCCGAATTGGTCAATGTGAATGGACCGACATTTGTCAGAGCCAGACCGTTGGCGGTGATATTATCACCGGCTCCCTGAGTCACCGCCCCACCAGCCTGCAGTCCGAGATTGCCCGCGACGAGATTGATCGAGTTGTTGATCTGAATCGTTCCGCCGGTAATCAACTGCACGTCGTCGCTGGTCGTTGTGATTCCCGCCGTCGAGGCCGTACCGACAATCAAATTGTCAACATCGCGATAAGCAATTGAACCGTCCGTGGCGGCAGCGATCGTGGCGACATTATTCGTCAGGCTTGTCGCCAGTGAGAACGAACCACCGCTGATTGTGCTCAATAACTGCAAACGGCCTGCCAGGATCGATCCAGTGGACGCTTCGGTCGCAATGCCGCCATTCGCCCGCAAATCAATTGTCACCTGGGTTGTCGCGCTATTGTTGGCTTGAATCGTTCCATTGAGGGTCTGCGAGTCGTCTCCATCAGTGTCCGCTACGCCCGACGCCAAAACGACATTCCCAGTATCCGACTTCACGGTCGCCGTATTCGTGACAATGATCTGGTCACCCGCATTGAATAGAACGTTGCCCCCTGTGGAATCGACTGTCACGCCGCTATTGACAGTGACGTTGTCGAAGCTGGGTGTCGACGATTCCACAGCATCCGCGGTGATTGTTCCGACGCTGGTCGTATTGACGGCGAATGTCACAGGGCTATGGGCAGTGATGTGAGTCGTCGTACCACTATTGTTCGAGGTGGCAATACCATCTACGGAATTGACGACGATTCCTCCACCCAACGCCGCCTCGTTGAACGAGACACTGCCCGACGTCGTGTTATTGAACGCCAGATTGGTGAGCAGGACATCCAAATCCGGTGCATCACTTCCCGAGGCGCCGATGCCGGTCACAGAATCAATCGCCAAATTGGCGACGGTCACATCTGGAACCGCGGCATTGTCGTCCAGCACGGCGGCTCCGGTCAGCAGATGCAGTGTCGACCAGCCCGCCGGAGCGGTGATGCTACCCGTGAAGTCAACATTTCCCGTAGCAGCCGCGTCGTTGCGTCCGATCCGCAGGACTTTACCGGCTGACACGTGGCTGAGTTCCGTGCTATCCAATTCCAGGATGCCTGCCGTGCCTGGATTGGTGCCGAGGATGATCTGCTTGTTCGCCGTATTGTTACGCAGTGTCACGATCTGATTCGAGCCAGAGGCGGTGACGGTGCCGTTCAAAACCATCTCATCAGCATTGACGGTGATGTCGTTGGCCAAATTATTGCCGGTGGTTTGAACATTGGCAGTGGTATTGACCGTGAATACCGCGTCGTTGCCGCTCAGCGTCAGCAGGATGCCGGTCGTGGCGCTGATGTCATTCGCGGCGGCAGTATTGTTCACCAACAGATCGCCCGCGGTCACATTCAGCGTGACACTACCACTCCCCGTGCTCACTCCGTTCAGACCATCGACGGTCGACACATTCAATCCGTTGGCTTCCGTGAATGTGACATTACCTGTGGTTGTCGTCACCGCCAGATTCGTGACATTCGTTGTGGAGTCGGTAATGTTCACCGCTCCGGCGGCGCCGATCGCCAGATCGCCGACAACGAGTCCACCGGCGGTACCCGTCACTGTCGATCCGGTGTTCAGACGCAATGTTCCGATGACGGGAGCATTCGTCAGATCGATGTCAGAGCTGACCGTGATCGCGCCGGCTGTGCCCGTCCCGATGACCAGCTTACTGGCGGTGATTTGCCCGAGTTCCGTATCCGACAACTCCAGCGTATTTGTGGCCGCGTCCGTGGCGGACCCCAAATTGACCGCATCAGTGCTCGTGCCATTATTCCCCGTTTGGAGTGTCGCCGTCTGGCCTGCCGCCGTAATGGCCCCGATCAGATTCATCTTGTCGGAGGAAACTTTCACCCCATTGGAGGACGTTCCGACAATCGCACTCGCCGCGATGGTAAACAAGGCTTCGTCGGCCAGCAGATTCAGCACAATGGCATTGGTCGCGTTAATGTCATTTGCCGCCCCCGTGTTGAGTACGGAGAGATTGCCAGTCGTGACGTTCAGCGTCACACCGCCATTGCTGGTACTCACTCCATTCAGCCCGTCGACGGCAGTCACGTTCAGGCCATTGGCTTCCGTGAATGTGATATTGCCGGTGGTGTCGCTGATTGCGAGATTGTTGACGTTCGTCGTGGAATCCGTGAAATTCACCGCGCCTGCGGCATTGATCGCGATGTCGCCCACGACGATTCCGCCGGCGGTTCCCGTCACCGACGACCCCGAATTGAGGTGCAAAGTGGGGATAATCGGTGCATCGGTGAGGTTGATGTCGGTGCTGAAAGTAATCGAGCCGGCAGTTGTGGATCCGATGACCAGTTTACTGGCCGTGATCTGGCCGAGTTCCGTGTCGGACAACTCCAGTGTGTTCGCAACGGCATCGGTGGCCGATCCCAGGTTGATCGCGTCGTTACTGCCCCCCGCGTTCCCTGTCTGCAAGGTCACCGTCTGACTGGTTGCCGTAATCGTGCCCGCCAGATTCATCTTGTCGGCGGAGATCGTGACCCCTCCGCTGGTTGTGTTGGTAATATTTGCGCCGCTTGCAAGTGTGAATAATGTGTCATTGCCTTGCAGATTGAACGTCACGCCGGTGCCGGCACTGATGTCCGTCGCCGCGGCCGTGTTATTCACCGTGACGTTTCCGTTCGCAGAAGTCACCGAGACTGATCCGCCGGTGGTCACGAGTTGCAGCGACACATTGCTCTTGGCAGTCATTGTGACCGTGCCGGTACCAGTCGTGGCCTGCGTTCCACTCGACATGGTCAGCAGACCATTTGTCGCGGCGGTAGAGGCATTGTAATTCACCGCTCCTGAGCCTGCGGCCGAAACTGTGCCGCTGTTTTGCAGGATGTCGTCGGCACCATTCAGCGTGATGGCGCCCGTGCCGCCGGTGGTCGTCACATCCGCGTTCAATGTCAAGTCATCAGTTGCCGCCGCGATCCCGCCAGTCTCCAGAACATAAGGCAAACCGCCGCCCCCACTGAGATCATTCCAGTTTCCGGATGAGTGATAGAGCTCGGCATAGTTTTCGCTGGTTCCCCCATTCGGCTCACCGGATTGCCACCTCGAAAAATTGCCCGGGATGACAGAACCGCCCTGATTTCCGGTCCAGAACTGGAGTCCCGTGTCGGGACCCTGGTCCCAAATCCACTTGCCTTCTGTTGCGTTGTCCGAAGCACCGATCCAGACATCGGAAGATCCGGCTGCCGTTTGAACCAATGTATCCTCCGCGCTGGACGTTATGGTGGCGACCCATCCGCCCCGACTCAGAGCATCGGCTCGAGCAGCGACAGCGGTGAAGGAGCCCGAAATCAGAGTATAACTAGAGGGACCAGATGAATTACTGTTTTGCACAGTGAGAGTCACCTGGCCGCCACCTGTATCACTCACAGGTTCATTGACCGTGATGCCCCCCACCGACGTGACGCTGATGTTTCCACCCGTGGCGCTGACACCCACCACGGAAGAAATGCCTCCAATCGTCAGATTTCCGATATTGGCAATCGCCACGCCACCTGTGCCGCCGTTCGATTCGAGGTTGCTCGCAGTAGTTTCGATTTCCTGGTCAGTCGCCGTTCCGCCCGAAACACCGACTCCTGCCCCACCGCTGAGAACCACATTCGCAGCCACAATGTCCGAGTCCGTATCATCAGCCGATCCATTGTGGTCATCGATGATGCGTTGTGTCGTCTGGATGGTAACCGTATTGCCGCCGGTGGGCGAGATCTTGCCAACGATATGAAAATCACTCGTCAGAGTCGAGAAGTTCAATGAGCCATTGATGTTCGACAACTCCTGGGCGTTGATGTCCAGAATGGTCGACGTGTCGGTTGTTCCCGCGCCACCAACATTCACCTGCAGACCAGCCGTATTGGGGTGAATCGAAACCGTCCCCGACCCCGCGTCCACCAGCAGAGGCGCGGATCCAGTCTGAGACAGATTCATGTTGTTGGCGATCAGCGTGATTCCACCCGACGCGGCGATTGCTTTTCCTGTGAAAGTCGCCGGGGAATTGATTGCACTGGTAGATCCCGATCCGCCCGCAGTCAATGAGATCGTGCTGGTTCCCGCGTTAATCTCGGCCGCCGACGCCGTATCAGCGATGTTGATTGCACCAGAAGTCGTCGTGATGGCAATCGTACCGTTGGAAGTGCTCACACCATTGACCCCATCCAGGCTGCCAATCGCCACATTGTCCGCATCGTTGTAAGAAATGGCATTTCCCGCACCCGATACAGCGGCCGACAGAGTTCCCACATTGTTGGCGCCAGCAAGAGTGATCGCGCCAACGGCGGAAATGCGTAGCCCATTCGCGAACGTCACAGTCCCGGTTTCCGTCACACCGGCACCGGTGACCAAAGACAATGCGCCCGTAACATTATTGGGACCGAGACCCGCAGCGGTAATACTGATCGCGCCTTCTGTGGCCGAGCCGATCTGCAAGATGGCTGCGGTGAGATTGTCGAGTTCCGTATCGCTGAGCGCCAATTTGCCCGAAGCATCCGCGCCACCCAGATCGATGGAATCCGCACCGACCGAATTCTTCAAGAGCACCGTCTGGCCGACTGCACTGAGAGTTCCCGTCAAAGCCATCTGATCAGCAGAGATTGTGACTCCGTTCGTGGTAGTCAATACTTTCGCACTCGCGGCGATCGTGAACAGCGAATCATTTGCAGTCAGGTTAATCAAGACTGCGTCTGTGGCATTAATATCATTTGCGGCCGACGTGTTTTGCACGGTGACCGGACCACCGGAAGTCAACGAAACCGTTGTGCCGCTGATACCGTTGATTCCATCAACGGTATCGACATCAAAACCGTTCGTTTCGACGAGTGTGAAGGCAGTGCCCGAGGCGGCGACTTTCGTCACATTATTGGTGGCATTACTGAGATTGATGCTACCGGTTGCACTGACTGCCAGACTTCCGACAGAAATCCCCCCAGCGGTGCCGTCCACATTGCTGTTCGTATTGAGCCGCAATGTGGGAATGGTCGGAGTGTCGGTCAGATCGATATTCGAGCTGATCGTGATTGTGCCCGCGGTCCCCGTTCCGATCACCAACTTGTTAGCCGAAATGCCGTCAAGTTCCGCATCGGATAATTCCAATGTATTTCCCGCGGAATCTGTGGCCGAGCCCAGGTTGATGGCGTCGGTACTGGCTCCCGCATTGCCGGTCTGCAGGGTGACGGTCTGGCCTGCCGCCGAAATCGTTCCGGCCAGATTCATTTTGTCTGATGACACAGTGACGCCACCACTGGTCGTGTTATTCACATTCGCACCACTCGCCAGAGTGAACAACGTGTCATTGGCCTGCAGGTTGAATGTGACGCCAGTCCCGCCGCTGACGTCGTCGGTTGCGCCGGTATTATTGGCAGTGACATTTCCCGTTGCGGATGTCACCGCGACGGAACCGGCTGTTGTGACGAGCTGCAGGGAAATATTGCTTTGCGCGTCCATGCTGATTGCGCCCGTTGAACTCGATGCTTGTGTCCCAGACGCCATGGTCAGGACACCGTCGGGTGCCGCGGTTGATGCATGATAATTGACGGCCCCA
This sequence comes from Planctomycetaceae bacterium, assembly GCA_028291565.1. Classification (GTDB taxonomy): domain Bacteria; phylum Planctomycetota; class Planctomycetia; order Planctomycetales; family Planctomycetaceae; genus JAKFVC01. The sequence continues at coordinate 21,915 of JAQGHT010000163.1, forward strand.
GCGCCGGCCGCCGAAACGGTTCCGCCATTTTGCAGAATATCGTCAGCCCCGTTGAGGGTGATATTTCCATTTCCGCCAGCCGACGTCACATTGGCATTCAGGACCAGGTCGTCTGTCGAATTGGCGCCGAGAGGTACGGAAGTCTCCAAGACGTAATCGAGATTGGTATTTCCCTTCTTATCGTTCCAGGTGGGCATGGTATCGTACATCATGACGTAATATTCGCTACCGGCTTGATTGTTGGGTTCAGACGGGGGATTCCAATTCGAGTATTCCCCTCCAACTTGTGAACCCCGGTTGATCCCTGACCAGAACTGAACTCCCGCATCCGGACCTTGGTCCCACTCCCAGACCGCCCCCCCGAACGACACGTCTTCAGCACCGATCCAGATCACATTTCCACCGGCTGCGGCGTAGACGAGAGCGTTTTCGGCCGCCGACCGAATCGTCGCAACCCATCCGCCACGCGACGCGGCGTCAGTCCGAGCAGATGTGGCAGAAAACGCGCCAGTGATCAATTGATAATTACTGCCTGTGCCCGAATTACTGTTATTGGTCGTCAGGTTCACATTTCCGCCACCCGTGTTACTCACGAGTTCATTAACAGTGATCCCTCCCACGGCAGAAACGTTGATATCCCCGCCGCTCGCACTGACACCAACGACCCCCGAAATTCCGCCGATCACCAGATTACCGATATTCGCGATGGCCACACCACCGGTGCCGCCGCTCGATTCGAGATTGCTGGCCGCCGTTTCGATCTCCTGGTCGGTCGCCGTGCCACCGGAAATGCCGACGCCCAGACTGCCCACGAGAACGACGTTTGCTGCGACGATGTCCGAATCGGTTGCATCTCCCGACCCATTATGATCGTCGATAATCCGCTGGGTCGTCTGAATCGTGACCGTATTCCCGCCCGTTGGCGAAAGCTTGCCGAGAATGTGGAAGTCGCCGGTGAGGTTTGAGAAGTTGAGCGATCCGTTGATATTGATTAATTCGAGAGAATTGATATCGAGAATTGTAGACGTATCGCTTGTTCCTGCCCCACCAACATTGACCTGGATACCCGCTGAATTAGGGTGGATAGATACCGTCCCCGTTCCTGCATCCACCAACAGTGACGTTGTCGCTGTCTGGGACAGGTTCATGTTATTGGCGATAAGCGTGATTCCACCGGTGGCGGCGATTGCTTTTCCAGTGAAACTCGCAGGGACATTAATCGCGCTGGTCGAACCAGATCCACCAGCTGTCAATGAAATCGTGCTGGTTCCAGCGCTGATCTCGATCGCCGAGGCAGTATCTGTGACGTTGATCGATCCAGATGTGGTCGAGATCGCGATCGCGCCGTTCGACGTCGTCACACCATTGACTCCGTCTACGCTGCCGACTGTCACATTGTCCGCATCGTTATAGGAGAAACCGTTCCCCGCACCGGATACGGCAGCGGCGAGCGTGCCGACGTTGTTGGCGCCCGGCAGGTTGACGGTGCCGACGGCGGAAATACGCAGTCCGTTCGCATAGGTCAACGTTCCGGTTTCCGTTACGCCGGACCCGGTGATCAAAGACAATGCGCCCGTGACATTATTCGGACCAACGCCGGCGGATGTAATGCTGATCGCACCGTCTGTGGCCGAACCGATTTGCAGCGTGGCCGCGGTGATATTATCGAGCTCGGTATCGCTGAGTGCCAGCTTGCCGGACGCATCCGCGCCACCCAGATCGATGGGATCCGCACCGACCGAGTTCATTAACTGAACTGTCTGGCCCGCCGCATTGAGTGTACCTGTTAACGCCATCTGGTCCGCGGCGACGATCACGCCGTTCGTCGTGGTCAAGACTTTCGCACTCGCGGCAATTGTGAACAGCGAATCATTGCCAGTCAGATTGATCGAAATGGCATCCGACGCATTGATGTCATTCGTGGCCGACGTATTTTGTACGGTGATGGGACCACCGGATTTCAATGAAACCGTCGTACCGCTGACACCATTCACACCGTCGACAGTATCAACGTCAAAACCATCGGTTTCGACGAGCGTCATCGCTGTTCCCGATGCTGCGAATTTCGTCACATTGTTCGCGGGGTTGTTTATGCTGACACTACCACTCGCGGTCGCCGCCAGGTTTGCCACCTGCAAAGATCCGGAGCCCCCTTCCGAAATGCTTCCGGAGGGACTCGTAAGCCGTAACGTCGAGGACGCGGCGGGTGTGATCGCAGCCGTGACCGTAATGTTTCCCGTCGTCGTGCTTCGAATCTCAAGCACGCCCGCGGTGGTAATCGTGTCGATTTCCGAATCGGACAATTCGAGGTTCGATGCGGATGCATCCGTCGTACTGCCCAGGTCAATGCCCCAAGCGTTACTCGTCGGCTTGAGTACGACTCGACCGGAAGACGTCGCGACAATCGTCCCGCCCGCCAGAATCATCTTATTCGCGGTGAGGGTGACGGCATTGCCTGTGATCGAAGAATTGTTCGTGATCGGCAGTGTCGGCGCGGGTAAGTTGACGGAAAGCGCCACTGCGGCGGCCCCCGCATTCACGGCGTTACTCACTGTCAGACCGGTTGATCCGCCCCCCGAATTATTGGTTTGAACCGTAATGGTCGCGTTCGTCGTCGTCAATCCAATCGTGTTGACAGTTCCGATCGCCAGGTCATTCTTATCAAGATAGGAAACCGCCCCAGTCACATTACCGGCCAATGTTGTGACATCATTGCCAGTATCGGTCAAGGTGTAAGGACCCGCGCCGAGCAGTTCGAGTCCACTGGCTGTGATCTTTTGACTCTGTGTGACAGCACCACCACTTTGCAGTGTGATATTGTTCGCACCAACATTGATGCCGACAACTCCCGCGACGGTACCAAGAGCAAAGCCGTCAGTGTCCCGGTAACTGACGTTTGCCGAAGTCGACACCGCAAGCGTGGTGATGTTATTTCCGGAATTCGTGAATAGGTCGACACCGGTCCCGCGCAACACAAGCGACGGAACAGTCAAAGCGCCCGTCTGCGATGTTCCGCCGGCTCCATTCGTCAGATCAACCGTACCAGTGGCCGTGAACGCGGAGTTAAAGGCCATCGTCCCGGCGAATGCCGTCAAGTTGCCGCCGCCCACGGTGAGATTTTGAGCCGCCGAAAACGTCAGACTACTCAAGGGGTTTGACGAGGTCCCCACCGTCAAAGTCGCGTTGTAATCGGTCGTGGGAACGGTGACACTCAGCGTGTCCGACGCATTTCCGCGATTGACAGTCAAGCTGCCACTTGGAGTTGGGAAATCGGTCGTTTCGAAAGTCGCATTGCTGCTGCGCAGTCGGATGATGCCATTACTGGCCGTGCCGTCGTCTTCAAGGACTGCATTACTGGCGGCCGCCGGTAAATTGATGATTGTGTCTGTGACCGTGCCGCCTATCGTGATCGGTTCCAATCCGGTGTAATTGATTGTCCGTGTCCCCGAACCATTCGCCAGCAGAATTGAGCCGTCATTCGCGTTCGTGAAGTTGGACGTCAGCGTGGTGAAGGAGCCGCCGACTGTGACCAGAGTGTCAATTCCGGCACCTGATCCGCCATTGAACGTAATGGGAAACAATGTCGCGAAATCGCCGCCGGTGAAATCGAGCGTCAACTGATCGGCGAAGCCGTTTTCCCCCGTGATCGTCAACGATGCAATCGCAGCCAAGGGCACCGATTGCAGCGTCGTACCGCCCACGGTGAAGTCCAGATTTGTCCCGTTCCGTTTCAATACCGCGGCAGTCGCCGCACTATCGACCGGCATCGTAAACGTGTACGGCCCAGCCACTGACAAGTCGAAATCGTTACCCCCCGGGCCGCCCAGATAGCTGTACGCGGCTGACAGGCCATTCACAGTCGTGCTTGAACCTTCTGTCGCCCCGATAAACGGAGTGTTGGTCAGTGCGTTGCCAGTGGCGGTATTGTTGATCAAAGCGAAGATATTCGACATGGACGTCGTTCCGCTGACCGTCCCCAGTGTGAATGTTGCGCTCGAGGGAGTGGTTAGATTGATCGTACCCGACGTGACAATCGTATCGGACGTATTGTTGAGAATGTCCGCCTTATACGTTCCCCCGTTAAAGATCAAACTTCCGACGGTGATCGTTCCCACTGTTCCATCTGTGCCAGGTACGATCAGACCACCTGTATTCACAGTGACACTGCCGTTGATAGTTCCGGTTCCCGCCAGATTTCCCGTGTTATTGACTGCCACGGCACTTCCGGCTGCCAAACTACCGCTGACAACCAGCGTACCGCCGCTGATTGTGGTTGAATTGGTATAAGTATCAACCCCTGACAAAGTCACCGTTCCTGAAGTCGACTTCGTCAGGCCATTCCCGCCGGCCAGGATCGCGCCGATCGAACCACTCTGAGCCTGAATCGTGTTGGTGCTGGTCAACACGCCGCTGGTTCCATTGATATTGCCGCTCGTCAGAGTGACTGTGTTCACCGTTTCATTGGACGTAGAAATGTCGAATGTCGAACCCTTCACGTTCAGCTTTGTGTTGTCATTGATGCGATTGGCACCGCCGAGAGTAAACGTTCCCCCGTCCAGTTCGACAGTCCCTGTCCCCGCATTCAATCCGGGGGCGCCAATCGTAACGGCTCCAATCCCTTTCAGGAACTGGTTGCTATTGTTGGTGGAGCTATCCGTATTCAGAGTCATTGCGCCGAATTGCAACGGCAAGCTGCTGGTACCAACAGGGCCTGCACTCGTGAGCGAAGTGATGCCGGCGCTACCAATGTCTGCCGTCCCCGCAGTATTCGTCCCCGCTTCGGAAATGCCGCCCGAACCTGAATTCAATGTGACATTCCCCGAATTGCCGTTCAGGGCGGATCCTGCTCCGGCCGCATCGTCAAGAATGATTTGTCCACTTCCAGCGGTCGACTGTGTAATGATGGTCGCGGTTCCGGCCGTGGTCGCTAACGTAGCCGTGGTCAGCGTGATGTTTCCCGTTTGTGAGCTGTCGCCGAACGTGACGGCACCGCTAGCCAGCGCCGTAATCCGAGTCAACTCGGTATCCGTCAGATTGATGCCTGAGACTGCGCTGCCGCCACCCAGGCTCATCGGCCGCGAACTTTGGGACGAACGAACTACGACGCCGCCGCCTGTGCCTGTAGCACTGACATTCGTCCCCGACGCAGCGGTCAGGTCGATATCGGCCCCGCGTAACGTAATCGCGCTGGATGTGGTATTTGCCGAAGTCACACTGGCGGTATTCGTCACCGTCAATGTTCCTATGCCATCATTACCAGTCGCATCGGCATTCAGGTCGGCGCCCAGACTTGCGGTGCCCGTGCCAGTTGTCAAGGCCGCGCCGCTGGCGATGACCAGATTCGTGCGAGCAGTCACATCGAAATTGCTATTAGCCGTATTGCCAGTAATGTTGCCGAGAGTCAGGCTGCCCAGGCCGTCCAGGAAGATATTGCTCGCCTGACTGCCAGAACCGATGATCACATTCTGTTGTGCTGAGTTGGTGTTGTCGGCGAACTGGATGCGATTCGTCGATGTTCCAATCGAACCCGTCGTGTTCAGTGTCACGCTGGCACCTGCCGTGGAAATCTCGGCGACCGTGTTATTCGTACTGGCGGCAGTAATGCCACCTGTGCCAGCGGTCAGGCTGATCGTCCCCCCATTACCATTCAATGCCGTGCCGCCACCAGAGTTGTCGTCCAAAACGATCTTGCCTGCACCGGCAGTCGATTGTTTGACAAAAAGCGACGCTCCAGCTGTGGTCGCCGGAGTCGCCGTCGTGATTGTGATATTGCCGGTCTGCAGGCTGTCGCCAATGGTGATTGATCCGGTTGACGCCGTCTGCAGTCGAGCCAACTCGGCGGCTGACAAATTGACCCCCGAGACCGCGCTTCCCGCTCCCAGGCTCATTGGACGCGATTCCACTGACGATCGAACGGTCAATTGTGTTGTGGTGCCCGCGGCCGGAACGAGCTTCAGAACGGAGGTCGTATTGACGTTTCCAACATACAAATTGCCGCTCGAATCGCGAGAGATGGTGTCAGGCTGGCTCAAACCATTTCCCGTCACGTAGGTGGAAACGGTGCCCGAGGCATCAATCGTCAACACCGAGCTGGTTGCGTCGACCGCGTAGATCAAACCCGTGCCCGCATCAAAAGCCAGATCGATGTATCGCGTTGACGACAGAGGGACGAACGTAGTGGCGGCGCCGGTGGTCGTATTGATCTTACTGACGCCGAAGAAACCACTGGCATAAAGCGTTCCGTCTGGAGCGAAGTGCACGCGGTCCAGCCCCGCCCCAGGGGACGAGAACGAGTGGTTCACCGAACTGAATACGCCCGGCGAACTGACGGTTACCTTGCTAATCCGGGCAGTGCTCGTATCGGCGACATAGATGTTGTCGCTGGCATCGACAGTGATGCCCCACGGAGCACTGAAGCCGCTGGCGAAGGTCGCGCCCGCGCCACCGCCGGGTGCCACCTTGCTGATCGTAGTGCTGGCAAAGTTGGTCACATACATATTTCCGGCGGAATCGAACGCGCACCCACGCGGCGAGGAAAATCCGGTCGCGTAAACGGAGGTCGCGCCGCCGGGGGTGATCTTCAATACCTGTCCATTGTTTTGGTCCGTGACGTAGAGATTGCCGTTGTAAAACGCCGATCCGTAATTGAGCCCCGTCCCGGAAGCCAGCGTGGTCACGGTGGACGAGCCAGTGTTGCCAACGTTCGCAGTACTGTCGATGTCTTCATCCGCACCGCGAATAGAGATGTTCGCTCCATAGACATTCGCACTGGCGTTGAGTGTGAGCGTTCCGACCCCGTCGTCACCGGCTCCAGCGGCCGTAAGGTCCGCTCCCAGACTGTCAGAACTTGTTCCACTGTCGATCGTAGAACCCGCTGCCACGACCAGATTTGTTCGTGCCGTCACGTCAATGGTCGTGTTGGCCGTGCCGCCAGAGATATTCCCGAGAGTCAAGCTGCCAAGGCCGTCCAGGAAGACATTGCTCGCCTGATTCGTCGACCCAATGATCACATTCTGTTGCGCAGTGTTGGAGTTGTCCGCGAATTGAATCCGATTCGCGCTCGTTCCGATCGCTCCCGGTGTATTCAGTGTGACCGTCGCACCGGTCGTCGAAATCGTGCCAGCTGAATCGGCTGCAATCGACGAACCGCTCGTCAGGGCAAGATTCGTATTCGACGTGATCGCCGACTTGATGGTCAGTGTGCCGCTGTTGATGTCGCCGATATTGATCGTTGAGGCCGTGATATGGTCGAGTTCCGTATCAGACAGTTCCAATTTGCTGTTGGTGTGGCCGCCAGTGGAAACGACGTAACTAGTCGTTGCGTTCGTTGTCTGTTTCAACGTGACCGTGGCTGTCCCCGCCGTGATATTG
>JAQGHT010000975.1 GCA_028291565.1 Planctomycetaceae bacterium
TGTGAATCAGAAAGGACCACTCCTCAGCACACGGTAAAGGGTGCAACGTGCAATTCACCGAGGGCAAGCGGGTTTCGTTGTTCTTTTCAGCGGAACGGGTGCTCCTGAACCTTCGGGTTTCGGAATCAAACGGAACTTGTAATGACGGTTCCGGCCTCCAGAGTCGCGCGCCAAGATCCAAGAGTTCCTGTCGGACAATTGTCGGCTGCAGATCTTCCAGGTCGATCAGCACAACGCCCCGACGTCCAGATTTCAAGCGGTGCTGGAGCAAAGAATGCCACTTGCCACGTGGACGAAGCCCCAGAACCAATAATTCATCGGCCTCTTCGGCAAGTTGACCGTCCGAGCTCATTGAGTTGACATGCGCCGCAACGGGCCTGATAATCTGCTCTGTTGAGACTCCCAGACGCTGAGCTCCACGTTGAATGAAATCGGTCCCTGCGGTATCCGGGGCAACCAGCAGCGCTTCACGACGCGCGGCGATTCGGCGCAGGCCGGCGCGCAGACCCGACAACCACAGAGCCTGAGGATCCACCAGCCGAGGCAACCGAGACATCACGATCGCCGTCTTGAAGTGTGCCGTTGGTAATGACGTCATGTGGTATTGCCCCAACGCAGCAATTAGTCTCAGTGTCGATCGCGGTTTCTTCTTGGGACTTCCTCATAACCGAGTCGTGAGACTTTGAGTGAGAGTCCTGAAACGCCCGATTTTTCAAGAGTATTCAAGTTTCCAGAAACGAAAAAGGAGACTCGCACGGGCGTTAAACAGATCAAACAAGATGCAACGGTCCTATTGAATTGCCTGTTCCACATCTTTCCAATGGCTGGCCGTTGATTTCAGCTTTTTTTGTTCGGCGTACCTGGCCATGGCCGCGATATGTTTTTCGGGATTCAATCCGCAAGCCCACCAGACTTTCGGCTGGCACTCCGCGCAAAACCACAAAGGATGCCGATCCCCTTCTTCGAGACTGTTAGACCCGTTCATGCAGCAATTCCACGCGGTGCAATGTGGAATGCCCAGCATGTGCCCCGACTCATGCAGGGCCGTGCCGAGCATTCGTTCCAGACAGAGTGTATAGGACTCGGGACTCGTTTCGGGATCGCCAAATCGAGCGATGGACCAGACTCCAACTCGCTCGCTGAGCGACGCCTGTCCGAATACGAAATTCCAACCTTTTCCCGGCCACAAATCGGGTGCCGACAGGGCCAGTATTGCGATCGCATCCTGCGGCCGATGTGGCTTCAGAACGTCATCCAGGACATAGGTCGTAAGTACTTGCAATTGATGTGTACCGGAATTGATCCGGCGAGCGCTCTTGGGGATTGAAGTCATTGCCACGGGAGGCAAAACGACGACCTTGCGTCCATAAAACAGTTCCAAGCCCTGGGCCGTTTCAGTCAGTAACTGCTGCTGAGTTTTAGTGAACTCGCCAATCGGCTGGAGATAGAACGTCGTCAATTTGCTTGGAATTGGCGCCGGGCGGACCTCTAAAAACTGAGCGAATGTTTGACCGTCCTCATGATGCTGCGCTAACCAGTCGCCGGGTTGCGGTTTTTCGAGTCGTTGTTGCAACGGTTCCAACAGCCCCGCAAGTTTTTTTAGACGTTGCAATTCCTGACTGGCCTCTTCTGAAAGTCGCGGTCTGGCTTCCGTTTCCGTCGGCGGAGCATCGGCTTCAGTCATCCAGCACAGATAGCCCGTACAGCCGAGAAAGATCAGAATCACAACGACCGAAATGCTGCGAATCATGATGTATTCCGCCTCTCAATTGACCGGTACGCCTGGAAGGAAGCGATACGGATTCAGATGTGTCAGTACTACATTTTCGGCCATGTCTATCTCTGATTCAATGGAGAACCCGGCGAAATATCAAGATCCGACTCGTTTGCTTTGCTTTCTGTGGCAATGACTCCCGTCAACTCAATCTGCCGCCGGGCACTCAAGCCGCGTCTTAAGCGGATCTGATTCACCGCCGGACCTCAATATTCCAGTTTAAACGTGATATCCACCTCTCAAAAACGCACATTTGCGCGTTCCGTCTGTTCGTGCTACTGATCCTCTGCCTGACCGGCCATAGCGTCTGGTCGCGAATTCATCCTCACTGCACTTCGAAACTCCGTTTGCCTATAATGCCTGACTGCGGTTTACAATTTAGAACCGGGATCACCTCCTCATTCCACCGATCATTTGTCTGATTTGTCGCATTTGACCTATGAGCCACACTCAAACCGAAGCGTTGTTGCCGATTTATCACCCGAAACGTGCCGCGGAATTCGTCAAAAATGACGAACGCAGCCATTGGCATGATCAATCGTTGTGGTTTGTCCGTTCAAAACGCGACAAAGCGGCTCAGGCGTTGCCCGAATGGGAGCAATTGCGTGAAACGGCCAGCGCAATCAAGGCCCATATGGTTTCCCGGCTGGGCGATTACCTGGAGCAATTCGAGGCGCAGGCAACTCGGCTGGGCGCACAAGTCCATTGGGCGCGGGATGCCGCCGAACACAACGAAATCGTGCTCAAAATCTTGCGTGAGCATCAAGTTGTGCGAGTCGTGAAGAGTAAATCGATGCTTACGGAAGAATGCCATCTCAATCCGTTCCTCGAACGGCATGGCATGGAGGTCATCGACACGGACCTGGGTGAACGTATTGTGCAGATGGCCGATGAACCGCCCAGCCACATTGTTTTGCCCTGCATCCACTGGAAACGTGAAGAAATCGGCGAGTTGTTTCACAAGGAACTCGGGACGAAAAAGGGAGCCATCGATCCGCCCTATCTCGTGGAGGCTGCCCGGGCCCACTTGCGGGACAAATTCATGAATGCTGACGCCGGCATCACGGGAGTCAACTTTGCGATTGCCGAGACCGGTGGCTTCGTGGTTTGTACCAACGAAGGGAATGCCGACTTAGGGGCATCGCTGCCAAAGCTGCATATCGCTTGCATGGGAATCGAAAAGCTGATTCCGCGAGCCAAAGACCTCGGCGTTTTCCTGCGATTGTTGGCGCGATCCGCGACCGGGCAGCCAATCACCAGCTATTCCTCGCATTTCCACGGTCCGCAGCCCGGCTGTGAATTACATATCGTGCTGGTTGACAACGGTCGTAGTGCGATTCTCGGGCGGGAAGAATTTCGTCGCTCGCTGAACTGTATCCGCTGCGGAGCCTGCATGAATACCTGCCCGGTTTATAGGCGGAGCGGCGGGCACAGTTATGGCTACGTGGTTCCTGGACCGATTGGATCGATTCTCGGCCCCAGCAGTGATCCCGAGAAATTCGCGACATTGCCGCATGCGTGCAGCCTGTGCGCCTCGTGTACCGATGTTTGCCCGGTCAAAATTGATCTGCATAATCAATTATTGACATGGCGGCATGAGGTCGTTCGGCTGGGGTTGTTACCGTGGACGAAACGGTATGCAATGCGGGCCGCTTCGTTTGTGTTTCGCCATCCTTGGATCTACCGGGTTGCCGGGAAACTGGCGCGGGCCACGCTTTCGATTCTGCCGCGCTGGATGGTCTACAATAGTCTCAATCCCTGGGGGCGGCAGCGCGAACTACCGGCAGCTCCCAGACACAGTTTCCGCAAACTGTTTCGAAGCCGCAAAAAGCCCTAGAAGTTGCCAGACAACCAGGCGAAATGTAGGCCCGAGTTCACTGGTTTTCCTGTGTTTTTTCAGCTGCTTAGCGCAGTCAAAAACAGCATTCTGATTTCCGCGGAGATCGCGCGACTCAATAGGTACGGATTATTCCGGCAAGGTCTCGCGCAAGGGAAGCAGAGAATCCGCTTGCTGGTCCTTTTGCAGCCGGCGAACTTTCTGGCTGAGAACGGCGGCATCGTACCAGGAAAAGCTTAAGTCGTTATCGGCGGCATAGCGGCCGAATGTCTGCAGCAGGGTAGCGGCGCTTTCGTCATCATATAAGAAGACGTAACGCTCACCTTCTTTCACCAGAGCAAGAACGTTGACACCACGATCCATAGTGAGCCCTTTCGCCGATTTCGGACCGCAATCCATTGCTCTGTTTATCGGAACGAAAGCCCCCGTTCATCGGGATTTCTCGAATTGAATTTCCGCATCCCGCAAATCGCCAGTTTCCGGGGATCCCAGACGCGATCACAGCGCCAAGAGAAAAGAAATCCTTAACACATTTCGGTTTGTGTCACGTCGCTGGAGCTTGCTGCGAACATCGGAAGCGTGACCGTCAGATCCCCGGCGAGCCCAAACCCGGGAGTCAGCCATAGAGCAGGCAGAATTGATAGCTGATCAGCACCAGATACATCAACACAAAGCCGGGAATCAGATACCCCACTCGGAACCGAGTCCCGAACAGGAAATAGTTCTTGAACATCAGCAAAATGGGAAGGCCCGCTGCCGTCAACACGTATTTCCCCACCAGGAACGACAATGGCCCCAGCTCCAGCAGGTAATTCATGACGGGATTGACTTCTTCGCAGCCATTTTCCAGAAGAATTAAGGTGATATAGGCGTCAGAAATCGACAATGTCAGTAATGTCACAATCAGGGCGAATGCCCGTGGCGAAAATCGATCCACAAAATACGGCTGCAAGTCCTCGCTGGTCCTGCGGTTCCGTCTTCTCTGGCCATCGCCGAACCACGCCGTCCAGGCGCTCGTCGGCTGTTGCCGACGATCCGAACTGGATCGATTCTTTGGGTCAGGATCGGTGCTCACAGCCATCGTTTTCACCTGCGATTCTGATTGACGCCATTCTACGAAAGATTCCCATGGCCCGAGATAAACCTACTACACCAATTCCACTCGGGCCAATCAGAATTGATGAGATTTTCGGAACAGTTCAACAGGCTTATTGGACAGAAAGCCCGCACGCGGCCAGCGTGTGCGGGCGATATCCATTTCTGTTCCAGACGGCAAAATCCCGGAATGCACGCGCAAGACCGTCCCAATGGACGCGATTTCTCGCCATTCGAAGTCACCTGGAGCCACTCATGACCCCATGTCGATGTTCTTTCTGGAGTAACTACAACAGCTGTTCCAACAAGGCGGCCAAACGCCAGCCCGCACGATGGATCGAGGCATCCACGACGTCACCCGCGAATTTCGTATACGAGGGACTGCCAGGAACTTCCTCCGCCTTCCAGGTAAATGTGTACTCACCAGACTTTACCGGCATCGGCAAGAC
>JAQGHT010000993.1 GCA_028291565.1 Planctomycetaceae bacterium
GCCGCAAAGTGCGATATGCCGCTTGATAGCGACGTTGGTAGGCAACGGATAATAATGGTCCGCCTGTTTGCGTTTCGCTTATCAACTGCTCGATTCGGGCACGGGTTTCCGCCAGTGGTTTTTCACACAGGACCGGCCAATCCTGGTTTCGGCACGCTCGGACATCTTCAAAGTGCCGATGTGTCGGCGTGCATATGATTGCGGCATCAACATCTCGTGTTTTTTCCGATGCTTGAACCAACGCGTCGAAGCTGGAAAAAATCTGCGCCGCCGGAGCGAACTCCGTTTGTATTCGTGCGGCGTTCTCCAGGTTCGGATCAAACAGTGCTGTCATTTGGCCACGTCCATCAGCCTGAATGCGTTGCGCATGCAGACGGGCGATTTGGCCGCAACCGATGAGAGCCAGATTGATGAGTGCGTGACGTTTTGATGCGGATGTTTGCATGACGACTTGGTATTTCAAGGGGTGCGTTAATGGATCGTGTGATTGGTGGGAACGACAGTTAAGGGGAACTGCAGTCTTGTTTCGGGCAGAGAATCGAGTTCTGCCAGCATCGCTTTGGCCGGGCTATTGTCTGGTTCGGTATGCAACACTTGAGTCAGCTCCATTTTCGCGCGCTGAGAATCTCCGGCACGATAACAGGCATAAGCCAGCTCGTATCGGTGTTGAGCAGTCGCGTGTTCACGCGGTAATCCGCGTGCCAGTGCGGCTGCGGCTTCCTGCCAACGTTCTTCCCGGGCGAAATTCATCCCCAGTAACCAATGCGTCGCGCCCGCTTGTTCGGCCGTTAGCGGGACATTTGCCAGAGTCTCTCGCAACAAGGCGGCGGCGCAGCGGTGATCCCCTTGCTCCATTTCCAACCGAGCCAGCCGTATTCGCGCTTCCGCATTTTCCGGTTGTTGCAGCAAAATGTGGTGATATGTTTCCAGGGCCAGCGGCGTATCGCCACGGGCTTCGGCGATTTGTGCCCGCAACACCAATCCCTCGGTATTGCGAGCATCCAGATCCAATGCCAGATCGGCCAACTCGGCGGCATCGTCATATCGACCACGCTGCAGCAATGTCCGAGCCAGGCTCATATAGGCCCGAGAATCATCGGGAAAATGTTTGACCAGATAACGCAATTCCCTTAAGGCTTCGGCCGTTTGTCCCTGATCGAGCAGCAACCGAGCCAATTCCCAGCGAATTTCCGGGTCATCGGGATTGGCTTCAATGGACTGCCGCAATAGGGCAACGGCTTCGGCCGGTTTGCCTTTCGATTCATTTTCGATGGCTCTGCGATACAGTCCCTGAGAATAGGCAAACGTGTCGCGATACTCACGCCACCAGGCACACCCACTGAGCACCGCGACAATCCAGAACCCTGCAAGACAGGCGCAGCATCTGCGCGCACCGGGACTGTTGGCCGGTTCGATCACTCGCTGGCCCAAACGCCCGCCGGAACTCAGCCGACTCGGCGCAAGCATATTGATCTTGGGGGATCGAGGAATGGAAGTGGAAAGTCGTGGCATGGGCTTCAGCCCACGTTGGATTGACTGTGACGATTGAGAGGCTGCCCGAGAGACGGCATTGCTCTTCCGCCAGGCTCTTCGAGTTGGATTTACCGTGAGAACACGACTTGAAGATTCAGGCTTTGGATTTCTCAGGGAGGCTCTGGTACGGCGACTGAACCGCACGTTGCGACGTGGATTCAAATATCAGGGGGTATTGGGGAGCAGGGAACGGGGATAAAACATTCGCCAAGTGTCTCAGTCCGTACCGCTGGCGAATAATATCAATCCGATCATTTTGACAACAGATGAGTTTTATAGATCACTGATCGGTGATGTATTCGGTTTTGACACGTGAATTTCCGTTCGCTCTGCAACTCGGAACGGCATCTCTGCGGACGTAAAGGCAATGGTTACAGCCGGATACGGCGTTGTGTGGATCGTTTCTTTGGTGGGCGCTGCATTTTTTGCAGAAAATATCGAACACTCCAATAGACGTGGTACGTCCTCTTGACGTTCGGTGCTCAACAACTTACTCTTTCGACTTATCTGGAACTCTGTCAGTGCGACGTGGCCGAGAAGGTCCGCAAAACCTCAAATTCGGGACTTTTGTCGGCCTGAATGTATTGAGCAAGGTTAAAGCGTAATTTGGAGACTTGCTTTCCGAACCAGCGCGCGACATGGAATGTCCACAGAGAGTGTGAGCCAGTGAAAGACATCGACTCCCCGCTAGTGTAATGGTAGCACAAGTGCCTCTGGAGCATTTAGTCGAGGTTCGAATCCTCGGTGGGGAACTGCAGAAAGCCATAATTCCGCAAGGGGTTATGGCTTATTTTGTTTTCCGGGCAGCCCCGTGGTCTTTCCCAAAACTCAGGAGCCGCTCCTCAAGTTGCCACCAATTCGAGAGTCGATTCAATGCAGCTCCCCCTCATTGGAATTACCGTCGATAACGTTGAGAGCAATTTCGCCAGTGGCAAATATGAGAGCAACGTCGAATATAGCCGGATGGTCGCTGCGGCGGGCGGCTTGCCACTGCTTTTGCCTCAGGAGATTGAGCTCGCGTCGCATTATGTTGAACTCTGTGACGGTCTGATGTTTACGGGCGGGGACGATGTTCGTACCGAGGCGTTTGGCATTCCTGCACACCCTGAATCTCACTGCATCGATCCGCGGCGTCAGGCATTCGAATTAGCGCTTCTGGATGCGTTGGCAAATAAGCCGGAACGTCCGGCTTTGGGTGTCTGTTACGGGATGCAGCTGATGGCAGTGCATGCCGGTGGCCGGATGAATCAACATCTTCCTGAGACCTTGGCGAACGCCGTTGAGGAGCATCAAAACAATCATCGCCATCCGATCGTGATTCGAATCGGAACCTCGGCCATGCTGACTTCGCCGGGTGCCGGAGCCCGACTTTCCAATGACGAACTGTCCAATACGGCAGTGGTCTCTTCGCATCATCAGGCTGTCGTGGATGCCGGACGATTGCGAGTGATCGCTGATTCGCCGGATGGAGTGATTGAGGCCATTGATGACCCCACTCGACCATTTTACGTTGGCGTTCAATGGCATCCCGAGCGCAGCGATGGCCTGCTCAATCTCGATCTGATAAAACGATTTATCGCGGCATGCGCTCGAGATTCCTCTGCTGACCTGCACTGAAGAAATGAGACCTTGCCCTCGCATCAGGTCGGAAATTGCTGTTCGCCGTCTTCGACACGACGGACAGGAATAGCTGTCCTGCAAATCGTCTCAATTTTCCCTGCGACGAGTCTAAAAACGGTAGCTGGCGTTCGGCGTATCATCGCTGTGCGTGATAAGCGTTTATTCCCCGATTTTTTGCTGATACTACGCTCCAACCCGCGGCAAGACAGATCAAGTTGGCATTGATTCTGTACGGAAGCGGCAGAATTGCAGCCTTATCTCCGGTAATCATCACAATTAACGGATTTATCGCATCTCGCGTTGTTGGAACGATATAATACACCCGTGAAATGCTACGATCCTGAGAAAGAACGTCCTGCGGCGCGGACTTCCTTCTCGCCATCCGGACTCCGGAGAAAGCGATAAATCATCATCTATATTAAAGTGGGCTATGAGCTCATTTACGATTGCCCTCAGCCGACGCCGATGTTGCTGATGCTCAATATTCATTACAGTCACGCGTACGAAATCGTCCGGCCCGACCATCTCGTAACGACTCCTTCAGTGATGATTACGCCCTACCGGGATGGTTTTGGCAATTGGTGCAGCAGAATCGTTGCACCGGCCGGCCGCACAACCATCAGCACTTCGGCCATTGTCCGTTCGAACGGCATTCCCGATGCTGTGGTCCCCACAGCCCGTCAATTTGAAGTCAGTGAGTTACCCGAAGACTCGCTGGTTTATCTGCTGGCGAGCCGCTATTGCGAGTCGGACCTGTTGGCTCAAATCGCTTGGCAACATTTTGGAAACACTCAGCCGGGCTGGGCTCGAGTGCAGGCGATTTGCGACTTTGTCCACAACCACATTCGCTTCGACTATTCGCAAGCCCGTCCCACGCGAACTGCGATGGAAGCCTACAACGAACGAACTGGCGTCTGCCGGGACTTTGCCCATCTCGCTGTGGCATTCTGTCGGGCGATGAACATCCCGGCCCGATATTGTACCGGATATCTTGGGGATATTGGACTGCCTCCTCCATACCGTCCAGGTGATTTTGCTGGCTGGTTTGAAGCCTACCTCGGCGGCCAGTGGTATGCCTTCGATCCGCGCAACAACACCCCGAAAATCGGCCGAATCCTGATCGCACGTGGTCGCGATGCCGTAGACGTCGCGATCAGCACGACGTTTGGCCCGAACACATTGGCAAGTTTCACCGTGACTTGCGATGAGGTCGCGAAGCCTTAATTTCCATCGAGGTGTTGGCGCCCCGTTTCCCTATTCCCAATCTTATGGAGCGTCGTGCACGGGCGTCAATTTGCCATAATTGGAAGTTGACCACGACGCCAGCCAAGTCCTGGATTCGAACGCACCGAAACCAGTCTTCTAGACAGTTGCGCGTTTTCCTGGCTTGGCTTTGCTGGGCTCACTCTATGACTGCGGGATGACTGCGCGCGATTTTGTCGCTCGCAGTTGGGGTGATGTTCGAGGTCTATTGGAACGAACAAGTAATGTCATCGTTCGGGATTGAAATCGCCTTGAACGGTCCTCGCAATCGATCTTGAGCCGAGCGAGGTTTTCGAATATACCCTGTCCGTTTCACTCGTCTCTGCTCACACGCCAATCCTTTCAGATTTCTGGACAGCACTTTGTTGGTCCAAACCCTCGTTCGTTTCATATCAAATTTCGATAGACACTCCACACCGTCAACCCTTCTTACTGACTGAATCAGCCGGCACGCACAAGCGACCACAGTTCAGACTTGGCTCCGTTGAGTCGAATAGGGGACTGGAGACCGCGAGGTTTCCAGTCTTTGGCTCTTCGGAACAAGAAGGGTTAACGGCATAGCAGTGCACTTCCCGAGGAATGCAGAATGGTATTGTCGAATTCTCGACGTCAATTTGTATTTTCAGGCCTCGGAACCTTGATCGGCTGCATTTCAACTGGATGTGGCACCATCATGCATCCCGAACGAAAAGGCCAACCTGCCGGGAACCTGGATTGGAGTATCGTCGCATTAGACGGTGTTGGACTCTTGTTGTTTCTGGTCCCCGGAGTGATCGCATTTGCTGTTGATTTCAACAATGGTTCGATCTACCTGCCAGCCGAAGAAAAGTCACAGGCAGCAATTCCTGTTCCCCGACGGCGGAAGTTAATCTCCGTCATGACTCAACCCCGTCGCTTGACCCATGGTGCCGTAGAGCATGCAGTCGCTCAACATTCCGGTCGGCAGTTCCGACTGGTTCGTGGTCAATACGAGACGTTTCCATTGGATAATCTCGATCAGTTTTGG